>CAYNGG010000033.1:0-16742 GCA_964396575.1 uncultured Desulfobacteraceae bacterium
GCGTTTGATTATCAGCACACAGGTTCTTCAGGAATGGTATGTAACCGTCACGCGGAAGCTGGCGGAACCGCTCCCCGCCAAAGACGCGGAACAAACGCTCCGCCATTTTGCAACTTTTCCGGTTGTCCGGATCGACACCGGACATATAATAGGGGCTGTCAACCGATGTCAGGTCCTTGGGTTTTCGTTTTGGGACGCACTCATCATCGAAACGGCCCTGTCAGGCGGATCAAGCATTCTTTACACGGAAGACATGCAGCATGGTCAAGTCATCGATGGATTGACAATCATCAATCCTTATGTTCAGTCTTCGACATAACAGACCCCCGGTTGGCTGGCCTTCGCCAAAACGTATTTCAATTCATAAGGGAAAAAGAGGCCCAGATGACACGGATCGCAAAGCGGCTGGACGAGATCACCTCCTTCATCGTCATGGACGTCCTCGAACGGGCCAAGGAGATGGAGCGTGAGGGGATCGACATCATCCACCTCGAGGTGGGCGAGCCCGATTTTGACACGCCGGCGCCGGTGACCCGGGCGGCCTGCCGGGCTCTCACCGATGGAGAGACCCACTACACCCACAGCCTGGGGGCCATCGAGCTGCGGGAGGCCATCTGCGACCATTACCAGCGGACCTACGGCGTGACGGTCTCCCCGGACCGGGTGGCGGTCACTTCGGGGACTTCCCCGGCCATGTTCGCCCTCTTTTCGATTCTGCTCGACCCCGGCGACGAGGTGATCATCTCGGACCCGTATTACGCCTGCTACCCCAACTTCATCAGATTTACGGGGGGAGTGCCGGTTACGGTGCCCATTTATGAGGAAGACGGGTTTCAGCTCCGGGCCCGGGCCATCGCCGAAAAGATCACCGACCGGACCCGGGCGGTTTTTATCAACTCCCCGTCAAACCCGACGGGGAACATCTTGTCCGTCGAGCGGATGCGGGCCATCGCCGACCTTCCCGTCCCGGTCGTCTCCGATGAGATCTACCACGGTTTGGTTTACGAGGGCCAGGCGCACTCCATCCTCGAATTGACTGATGACGCCTTTGTCTTCAACGGTTTTTCCAAGCTCTACGCCATGACCGGCCTTCGCCTCGGCTACCTGATCGCTCCCAAGCCTTACATGCGGGCGATCCAGAAGATCCTGCAGAACTTTTTCATTTCGGCCAATTCGGCGGTTCAGGCGGCCGGGATCGCCGCGTTGAAGGAGACGGCCGACGACGTGGCCCGGATGCGGGAAACCTACAATGAGCGCCGGCAATTCATTATCCGTCGGCTCCGGGAGCTGGGCCTTGGGATCACGGTGCCGCCCACCGGGGCCTTTTACGTCTTTGCCAATGCCCGCCACATTGCCACCGATTCCTACCGGCTCGCCTTCGACATCCTGGAAAAGGCCCACGTCGGGGTGACGCCGGGGATCGACTTCGGCCCCAACGGCGAGGGCTACCTCCGGTTTTCCTACGCCACCGCCATGGATGCCATTGCCGAGGGGATGGACCGGCTGGAGCGCTACCTCCGGAACCGTCCCCCGACGGTTTAAACAGTCATGCGGATCACATCCACCCAGTTCGTTAAAAGCGCCGTTCAGCCGGCCGACTACCCGCCGGCCGAGCTGCCGGAGATCGCCTTTGCCGGCCGGTCCAATGTGGGCAAGTCATCCCTCATCAACACCCTTGTCGTCCGGAAGCGGCTTGTCCGGACGAGCGGCACTCCGGGCCGGACCCGGCTTCTCAACTTCTTTACCGTCAACGACCGGATCGGCCTGGTGGATCTGCCGGGATACGGCTACGCCAAGGTTCCGGCGGCGGAGCAGCGGAAGTGGGGCCCCATGGTGGAGACCTACCTCGCCACCCGGACGACCCTCCGGGGCGTGGTCCTGATCATGGACATCCGCCGGGACCCCGGCGAGGGCGAGCGGGAGGTGATGGCCTTTCTGGATGCCCACCGGCAACGCCTCATCCCGGTCCTCACCAAGGCGGACAAGCTCTCCCGATCCCGGCAAGCGGGGCGGCGGAGTGCGGTCGCCGAGGTTCTCGGGTGGAGTCCGGCCGATTTCTTCGTCTTTTCGGCCCGGACCCGACAGGGCCGGGACGACCTCTGGGCCGCCGTTGTCGCGGCAACGGGAGCGGCCGCGTGACCGGGGGACCTTTTCGGGCCGGGCTGGTCACTCTGGCCGGGGTGCCGAATGTCGGCAAGTCCACGCTGCTCAACCGGCTCCTCGGCGAGAAAATCGCCATCACCTCGAGAAAAGCTCAGACCACCCGGAACCGGATTCTCGGGGTGGCTCATCGGCCCGGTGCCCAGCTCGTCCTTTTGGACACCCCCGGCATTCACAACGCTGCCGGCCCGCTCAACCGGCGGATGATGGATGCGGCCCTGTCGGCCCTCGATGGGGTCGATGCGGTCATCCTGCTCATCGACGCCGCCTCGCCCGAGCCCACGGCGGAGCCGGGGATTCTCGGCCGGCTCCGGGACGAGGGGGTTCCGACCGTGCTGGCCATCAACAAGATCGACCGGGTTCGGCGGCCGGCCATCCTGGAGATTATCGACCGGTGGCGGACCCTTCACCCTTTTGGGGCCATGGTCCCCATTTCGGCGAAAACCGGGGACGGCGTGGAGGCATTGGTAACGGCGGTGACGGCGGAGCTGCCCGAGGGCCCGCCGCTCTATCCCGAAGACGCTCTCACCGACCAGCCTGAGCGGTTCATTGCCGCTGAAATGATCCGGGAAAAGGTCTTCCGCCTCACCGGCGAGGAGGTCCCGTATGCGACGGCGGTCACCATTGATGCCTTTGACGAGTCGGAGCGGGACCGGCTCCTGAGAATCGAGGCGACCATTCACATCGAGCGAAACTCCCAGAAGGGGATTGTCATCGGGCGGGGGGGCGAGCGGCTCAAGCGCATCGGCCAGGCGGCCCGTCGGGACATCGAGCGGATGACCGGGACCCGGGTCTTTTTGAAGCTCTTCGTCCGGGTTCAGAAGCAATGGCGGCGGGACCCCCGGGCCCTGACCCGATTCGGTTACGAATGATTCTCTCGTTTCACCCGATTATCGTGGGCGACGTCAACCGGCTCTGCGCCGGGCGGGACGCCGATTCGGAGGACGAGGCGGCCATCCGGGCCGCTGACGCCGTGATCCTTCCCCAGGGCTGTTCTTTAAGCCTCTACCGGATGGCGAAGGCGGGCTGCCGGCATCGGTTTCCCAATTACGATGCCCGGTTTGCCTACCCGGACAAGCCCGGACAGATCCGGCTGTTCCGGAAGCTCGGCACCCCCCACCCCGACACCGCCCTTTTCGCCGACATCCAGGACTATCGGGACCGCTGTCCCGACCCGGCCGCGCCGCCCTTCGGGTTTCCGGTGGTGATGAAATTCGCCTGGGGCGGCGAGGGGGAGACCGTCTTTTTCGCCGATGATGCCGACGGTGTGACCGCTCTCGTCCGCCGGGCCGAGGACTGGGAGCGGACCGGGCAGCGGGGTTTTCTGATTCAGCGGCATCATCCCGAGGGCCGGCGGGTTCTCCGGGTGACGGTCATCGGCCGGACCCTGGTGTCTTACTGGCGGGCTCAGCCCGACCCGGCCGTCCGGACCACCGCCGTCGCCCGGGGGGGGATGATCGACGTGGCGGGAGATTCGGCGGGCCAGGCTCGGGGCGTGGCCGCCGCCGAAGCCTTTTGCGCGGCCACCGGGATCAACCTGGCCGGCCTTGACCTGATCGTTCCGGAGGCCCCCTCGGCCGCCCCCCTGTTTCTGGAGATCAATTACTTTTTCGGCCGGCGGGGGCTTGGCGGGACGGACGCTTACTACCGGATACTCAGGCAAGAAATCGCCCGGTGGCTCCGTTTGGTCGGGCCGCGGCCGCCGGAAGCCGGCTGATGGACCCGTTTGACCCCTGTCCGGACCCGGAGGCCTTGGCCCGGGAAAAGCGGAAGGCTCGGGAGCTTCGGCGGAGCCAATGGTGGAAGCGCCGGTGCGCCAAGGGGGTTTGCGATTACTGCGGCCGGCCTACCCCGCCCGGTGAGCTGACCATGGACCACATCGTTCCGCTCTCCCGGGGGGGCCGGAGCCGGCGGGGCAACGTGGTTCCCGCCTGCAAGGATTGCAACAGCCGGAAACAGCATCTTTTGCCCACGGAATGGGCACTTTACCTCGACGGGCTCAGACGGGACCGCGACGGGTCGGACTCGTCGTAACCCCCGTCAGCCGCCATTCGAGGCGAAAATCGATTGACACCCCGCCCGCTCCGTGGTAATGGCGGATCATTACCTGTTGCGGAAGGGCCCTACCGGCCGCGCCGATCGGGCGTTGAGCCGGACACCGGGTCCGACCGGTTACCCCAGACAAGAAGAGGAGACCCGATGGCATCCATACGTTACCGTTGCTCCACGATCGCCGCGGCCCTTGTCGCAATGCTTACCATGGCCTGTGCTTCCACCGGCCCCGCCCCGACGGATCTCATTTCCCGGGTGGAAATGGTCATCCAGGGAGCCCGGAGCAGCCAGGCGGAGACTTACGCCCCTCTCCCCCTGAAGCTGGCGGAGGAGAAGCTCGCCGAGGCCAAGGCCGCCATGGCCGAAGAAGACTACGACGGAGCCCGCCGGTCGGCCGAAGCCGCCCTGGCCGACGCCGAGCTGGCTCAAAGCCGGGCTAAGTCCGAAAAGGCCATACGATTGTCCGAGGATATGGAAAAGAGTGTCCGGAGCCTCCAGGAGGAAATCGAACGAACGCCCTAACCGAAGTGTGAAGAGACCTCCGAGCTTTCCAACGTTTTTGGAAACCTCGGAGGTCTCACCCTTTGGTTTCGGTTTCGATAGCGATTTCGATCCCGATTTCGATTTCGATTTCGATAATCCATAACCTAATTACCTAACCATGGAGAGGTTATTGTCATGAAAAAACGTACCCATTCCGTCACCCCCGCCCCGGCGAGTCCGGTCCCTCGCGTCGGCCGGATGGTCGCCGCGTTGGCGGCCATCGTTCTGCTGGCCGTCGGATGCGGCGGCGGGCCGAAAACCCACGTTGCCGTCGAGCGGGCCCGGGACGCCTATCAGGATGCCGAGGCCAACCCGAGCATCGCCGCCAACGCCCCGGTGGAGCTCCATGAGGCCCGAAAGGCCCTGGACCGGGCCGAAACGGCCGAGGACCCCGAGGATCAAAGTCACCTGGCCTACATTGCCGAGCGGAAGGTTCAGGCCGCCGTGGCCGAGGCTGAAGCCAAGCGGGCCGAGCAGCGGATGGAGAGCCTGACCGGCGAAAACCAGGCGATACTCCTCGAGACCCGGAAGCAGGAGGCCGAGGCGGCCCGAGAGGAGGCCGTCCGGATGAAGGCCGAGGCTGAGGCCCGGGGTCGGGAGGTGGATCTGGCCCAAAAGCGGGCCGAGACGCTTCAACAGGAGGCCGAGGCCCGAGCCAGAGAGGCTGAAGCGGCCCGACAACAGGCTGCTCAGGCTAGAGCTGAGGCCGAGCGGCTGTCCAGGGAGCTTTCCGAGCTGTCCGCCCAGCAGACGGAGCGGGGGCTGCTCATGACCCTCGGCGATGTCCTTTTCGACACCGGGAAAGCCGAGCTCAAGGCGGGCGCCCGCCGGGGAATCGTTACCCTGGCCGGCTTTCTCAAGGAGCATCCCAACCGCGGCATCCTCATCGAGGGCCACACCGACAGCGTCGGCAACGCGGAATACAACCTGAGCCTTTCCCAGCGCCGGGCCGAGGCCGTGAAGCGGGCTCTGGTGACCCGGGGCGTCTCCGGCGACCGGATCATCGCCAAGGGTTACGGCGAGGAGTATCCGGTGGCCGACAATACGATGGAAGCCGGGCGCCAGCAAAACCGCCGGGTCGAGATCATCATCCTCGACGAAGGGGTTCGCCCGGAGACGATGATCCGCTGATCGAACCATCCCTCTGGCTCGTTGACCTCCGCTAATCCTAACACCGACCCGTCGCTCCAGGCGGCCCTGGAGCGACGGATACTCCACGGGCTGGCCAGTGAATGGGAGGAGGCCGTAACCGGGCTCCCCGCCGACCTCCGGGCGAAGGTGACCCGCCCTCAGCTCCGCCTGACCGACGCCACCCGCCGTTTGGGAAGCTGGTCCGGCGGTCGGCACGAGATTTCCGTGAGCCGGTCCTTTGCCCTCAATCATCCGTGGGCCGCCGTCCGGGACGTTCTCCGCCACGAAACCGCTCACCAGGTGGCCGAGGCATTGGGCGCCGCCGGCGAGCCGCCTCACGGCCCGACCTTCCGCAATGCCTGTGATCTGCTCCGGATCAACCCGAGGGCCACCGGCCGTTATCCATCCCTCGATAAGGTCCCGGCAGCGGCCCCTGAGGACCGCATCCTCCGCAAGGTCCGGAAGCTCATGGCCCTTGCCGAAAGCGAGAACCGGCCCGAGGCCGAAGCGGCCCTGGCCAAGGCCCATGAGCTCATCGCCCGCCACAACGTCGCCCTCATCGAGCGGTCCGGCCCCCGCCGGTTCATCTCCTTATGCGTGGGCCGTCCCGCCCTCCGGCAGCGCCGGGAAGCCTATCACCTGGCCGGTCTCCTGATAAGCTATTATTTTGTTCGGGGGATCTGGGTTCCCATCTATGTGCTTGAGAAGGGGAAGATGGGGCGGATTCTGGAGATCAGCGGCACCCGGCGGAACGTCCAGATGGCGGCCTACGTCCACGACTTTGTCAGCCGGTTTATTGATGCCCGGTGGCGGGACTATAACCGGGGCCGGGGGCTGGGGGCTCGCCGGAAAACCGACTTTGCCGTGGGAATCATCCAGGGGTTTGCCGACCGGCTGGCGGCCGACCGCCACCGGATGACGGAAGCCGGGACCCTGCTCCCGGTCCACGTGGCCGACCCGGACCTCGATGCCTACATGGGCCACATCCATCCCCGGACCCGGCAAATCTCCCACGGGGCCGCGCGCCGGGACCCAAGCGTGATGGCGGACGGGGAGCGCCTGGGCCGAAACCTGGTTATCGCCGAGGGGCTCCCCGAGGCTCAGGGCCGGGGGGGGCTGCTTCCGGAGTAGCGGCCTGGCCGGACTCGATCCGGCGCAACGACCGCATCAGGAGATTCATGAAGTTGCCCACCGGGGGTGCGGCCCGATCCTGTGGGGCCAGCCCCGACCGAAACCGGAAGCCCCCTCGTCGCTCCCCGAGGATCGCCCTGAAGGCCCGCTCCCCCATCAGCCGCCCGTACCTCGCCCCCACCAGCTCCCCGTCCCGGAACCGCAGCTCGGCCTCGCCGCCGGGCAGGTCCAGCCGGAGCCGGCCGGTCTTGCCTCCGGCGTGGATGAGCTGGGCCAGCTCGGCGGGACGGACCTCGGTCAGGCTGCCGAGAATGGTCCGGCTCAGGTCATGAATCCGGTCGGCGTTCATCCGGTACAGCCGTCGGATCAGCAGGCGAACGATGTAGGTCTGAAGCCGGGGCAGCCGCTCCAGAAGGCGGCGGAAGTAGTCGCCGGTGAGGCAGAAGAGCACGGCCCGCTCTCGGACGGCAACGGTGGCGGCGGTCGGGTCCCCGCTGATCAGGCTCATCTCCCCGAAGATCTCGCCCGGCCCCAGGCTCGCCAGCCGGACCCCGCCGGGATGGATGGCGTCCAGAATCCCCGAAATGATCACATAGAGGGTCCGGCCGGGCTCCCCGTGGCGGATCACCACCTCTCCGGGCCGGTACCGGCGGATTTGCATGAAGGGGAGCAGCTCCGCCGGGTCCACCCCTTCGATGGCCTCGAAAAAAGGGATGGCATCCAGCTCCGGGGGGACCTCGCCCCCCCGCCGTCCATCCGGCTGAGGGGCCGCCGTCATCCAGCCTGACGGACAACCGCAGACCACCCCGGCCGTCCCGCCCCCCTGCCGGACGATCTCGGTGGCCAGGCGGATACAGACCGGCCGCCCTTCTTCCATCCGGAGCCGGTGGCCGGAGACCTCGATCCGGTCCCCCGGCCGGTAAAGGGGGCAGGTGATGCTTTCGCCCGTGATCAGGACGGTTCGCTTGAAGGCCACCTGGCGTCTCACTCCGCCTCCGCCAGGACCTCGGCGATCACCGCCGGGGTAAAGCCCCGGCCCTGGAGAAACCGCCAGGCCCGAGCCTGGCGCCGCCGAGGGTCCGGTTCCCGGCACAACGCGGCCCATCGACCGGCCAACGCCCGGCGGGCCCGGTCCCGCTCGCCGGCCTCATCGACCGCCTCGTCGGTGAGCCGGGCCACCAGCTCCGGGTCAAAGCCCCGGCCGGTCAGGTCCGCGACCATCCGTCGAACCCCGCGGGCTCGACGTTTCAGGACCCGGAGCCGGGCACGGCCGGCCCGCTCGTCGTCGAGATACCCCAGCTCCCGGCATCGGGCCAGGGCCGCTGAGACGGCGGAGTCGTCAAAACCCCGCCCCGAAAGCTTCCGGGCCAGCTCGACGGTGCTGTGGTCCCGCCGGGCGAGAATCCGCGCCGCCGCCGCCAGCGCCGGGTCCTCCGTCCGCCTTCCCCTCACGCTGCTTCCCCGGCCAGACGCCGCTGGAAGGACCGCCAGCGGGCGGTCACCGCGCCGATCGCAACGGCTGCCTGGATCAGCACCGGGACGGTCCCGTTGACCAATCGGCCGTCACAGAGGGGCAGGAGAGCCGGGACCGCCCCGTCAAGCTCCCCCGCCATCAGGAGTCCCGGCAGGAGCAGGTAGAGAATCCCCAGGTAAACCGCCGCGGCGAGATCAGCCCGGCGACGGGTTTCCCCCAGATTGCAGAACAGCAGGATCGACAGGTCCCGGACCGCAAAGGCCAGGAGGGTGATCCCGTAAATGACGGCCCCGACGCCGGTCCGGCCGCAGACGGAAACCGACTCCCGAAGCAGGACGGCCCCGGCCGAGGTGCCGAAAAGCACCAGGGTGACCAGAAAGCTCACCGCCCAGAGGGGCATCCCCCGGAGGGCGGCAGGCAGTGCGGGGGCAAGCCCCGCCCCTACCCTGTCTAACCGGGCGACCAGCCGCCTCAGGTCCACCGGGTCCTTGGGCTCGGCAAAGGCGGTCAGATAGGTCAACACCAGCCCGATCCCAAAGGCGATCTGAAGGCTGATGGCGACCCGATCGGCGACGGCCAGCCCCGTCAGGTTGGCGGTCAGCCCCCCGGCATAGATCATCAGGGTCGCGGTGAACCCGATCCACGCCCCCGGCCCGGTCGCCATCTGAAGGTGAGCCCGCATCAGGCGGTAACACCCCACCACCGCCCAAGCGCCGAACAGCACCAGCGAAATGAGGATAAAATCCGCGACGGTGAGGCTCCAGACGAGCCATTGCAGGCGGAATCTCCCGGCATCCGGTCCCAATCCGAAGGGAAGGGCGTAAATCAGCGGCAGTGCCCCGAGCACCATCACCGAGGTGCTGCTGAGCTGCTCCGCGGCCCCTTCCCGGCGAATGGCCATGAGGCTCAGCAGAAGGGCCGCGGCCTGAGCGAAGATCCCGGCTGAGGCCAAAACGGCCAGGCTCCGGAGCCGGTCGATGGGGTTCGGCAGGTAGAATGCCGCCCCGGCCATCACAAGGGCGCACAAGAGTCCACCGTACCAGGCATAGAGAGTGCTGCCGAAAAGCTTTCCCGCCACCAGCTCACCCGGCCCCAGGGAGGTGACCCGGAGGGTGTCCCAGGTCCGACCGGTCACCTCGCTGATCACCGACTCGGCCGCCAGCTTGGCCCCCCAGATCCCCACCAGGACCGCGAACCCGATCGCGGCGGCCTTCGACGCCGCTCGGAGAAAGGCGGCCATCCCGACGGTGGACAGGTCGCAGAAGACCACGGCGGCGGCAATCACGGCCGGCATTACGATCAGCCGGGCCGGGGTCAGCTCCAGCCAGCAATATTTCTGGAGCTCGGGGTTTCGGATCATGTCCCGGCCCCGCTCGCCGTTTCCAGGTACCGGGCCTGGAGCCCGGTTCCGGCCGCCGTGAAATCGGTCACCGGGAAATCCTCCGCGATCAGCGCCCGCAATAGCTCCGCCCGAGCCGCTTCGGGCTCCCCCGAGATTTCGATCCGGGCGGCTTTTCCGTCGTCCTCGAGGGCCACCGACCGGACCCCCGGCATTCTCTCGAGAAGGTCCGCGAGATCCGGCACCGCCCACCGGAGCCGGAGAAGTACCGTCCCCGCCGTCTCCCCGGCCACCGGAAGGTGACGGACGAGCCGGCCGTCGCGGATCATCATCAGCTCGCCCGCGTACTGGTCCAGCTCGGCCAGGATATGAGAAGAGACCATCAGGGTTTTGCCTTGTCGGTTGAGCGTCACAAAGAGCCGGGACAGGGAGAGCCGCGCTTCGGGGTCGAGGCCCGATGCCGGCTCGTCGAGGAGGAGGATTTCGGGGTCATGGACCAGGGCCTGGGCAATGGCCACCCGCTGGCGCATCCCTCGGGACAGCCGGCCGATTTTTTCCCCAAGGCGGTCCGCCAGCCCCAGCGCCTCGGCCGTTGCCGCCACTCTCCCGGGAATCGCCGCCCGGTCAAGCTTCTGGGCCGCCGCCATGTACCGGAGCGCCCGGTCAACGGTGAGTGCGTCGTAAAGTCCATAAAAATCGGGCAGGTAGCCGATCATCCGATGGCATCGCCGGGGATTTTCCAGAACGCTTACGCCCCCGATCCGGATATCGCCGTCGAACGGGCGGATCAGTCCGGCAAGACAGCGCAGCAGAGTGGTTTTGCCGGCCCCGTTGGGTCCCACCAGGGCCGTGATGGTCCCTCGGCGGATCGCAAAGGAGAGGTCCGTCAGAGCCCGCCGGCCCGGATACTCATGGGTCAACCCCGTCACCCGGATGATAGCCGCCTCCGCCGCTGATTCGGTGATCATTGCCTTCACAGGTAGGATGCGATGAAGGCCCGGACCTCGTCCTGGCCCCGATAGACCCCGTAATGGCCCTCACAGAGAATGTCCACGTTCAGGTCCCGAATCCGCTCCAGGGAGCGCCGGTAAGCCGCCGGGTCCGAGAGCAGGCTCGGGTCCAGGGGACCGTGGACGTCCTGGGCGAACAGGACCCGGAGCCCCTCGGACTCGGCCAGGTAGGCCACCGAGCCGGGGGAATGGCCGGGGATGTGGATCGCGGAGACCGGCCGGTCCCCCAGAAAGACCGACTCCCGGTCGCCGGTGAGCCGGACATCCACGGTGACCGGCGCCAGGGTGGTCCCGTACCAGGTGGCCGCGCTCACCACGTCATTCCCCTCCTCCAGACAGTCGGCGTCAACCGTGTGAGCCACCACCCGACAGCCGATCCGATCCCGGATGGCGGCCGCCCCGCCGGTGTGGTCAAAGTGACAGTGGGTGATGAGGAGATACTTGATGGCGCGCTCCGAGACACCGCAGTCGGCGATGTTCCGGCAAATGGCCTCCACCGTCCCCCCGCACCCGGCATCCACGAGGGCCGCCCGGCCGTCAAAGCAGATGAGATAGACGGCGGCGTCCTCGGGACGGGTAAAGACGCCTCCGCCGACCTGGAATACCTCGTTGGTGATTTTCATCATCTTGAATATGCCCTCCGATGCATGGCGATGCGACCGCCCTGACGGGTCGCCTGGAATTCCGACTATACCATCAAATCCCCTTCCGATACAATAACCGGGTCCCCGGCCGATCGCCATCGCGGCCCGGAGCGCCCATTCAGCCCTGATTCGGGGCCATCGGAAGGATTTTCAAAAAAATGCCTTGACAGTTGCCGGGCGCTCATGTATAAGGTGAAATTGTTGATGCGGGGTGGAGCAGTCTGGTAGCTCGTCGGGCTCATAACCCGAAGGTCGGTGGTTCGAATCCGCCCCCCGCTACCAAATGCCATTCAGGCCCGAGCGTTCCGCTCGGGCCTTTTTTGTTTGGACGCCCGGCAAGCCCGGAACCTCTTCCCGAAAACCGTCCAGCCCCTTGATACCTCCCTCCACTTCTACTATTATCTTTCCGCGCCGGAAATCCGAGGCGCGCTCCCGTTTTCCCAATGGACCCGGACACCCGAAATGCCCGTTGATTGTCCGACATTCCAAGCGCCTTCGCCCGACCGGGGCACCGTCCTGGTGGTCGATGACGAGCCCGACCTTCTCGAGACCCTGGGCTGGCAGCTCGAAACCATCGGCTATGTCGTCCAGACCGCCGGATCGGGTGAGGCGGGGCTGGCCGCCCTGGCCGACACCGATGCCGACGTCCTCGTGGCCGACATCCGGATGCCCGGGATGGACGGCATCGAGCTCATCCAGCGATCTCTGGCCATCCGCCCGGAGCTCCAGTGCATCGTCCTCACCGGCCACGGCGACATCGACACGGCCGTATCCGCCATGCGGGCCGGGGCCATCAACTACCTCCGGAAGCCGGTTGGCGTAGAAGAGCTGGACGTGGCGATTTACCGGGGGGTGGAAAAGCGCCGCCTGATCCAGTCGGTCCGCCGGGAGCAGGCCCGGCTGGCTCAGGCCAACGCCGAGCTCCGGGAGCTCCGGGACCAGCTCCGGGAAGCCCTGGCAAGGGAGACGGCCGGCCGGAAGGCGGCCGAAACAGAGCTTAAATCCACTCGCCTCAGAGAAGCCGGGGTGGCGACCCTGGCCCTGAGCCTCCGATGCTGGCGTCAGGCCACCGGCGGGTCCAAGATCGACTTCGCGGAAAAAAGCCGGATCTGGACCGCCACCCTCGACCCCAGCGGCACCTACCGGACCCGGACCCTCGACCGCTACCTCAAGCTCTCCTCACTGCCCCCCAACCCCCGCTACGGGGACATCCTCGACACCGCCTATTTCGTCCTCTCCGACTGCCCTCTCCCCGACGATCTGAAAGCCCGGCTGGAGGAGCAGATCGGCGACCTCGAGCAGCGGCTCCGGGAAAGTGAATAGGCAATAGCCGTGCCAAAAAAGTCGCTTTGACCGGTTTTGTCCAGTTTTGCCGGCCATTGACCGGCAAGGGCTTTGACAATCATCCGGCACAAGTGGGATAAACAAATCAGATTGCGCGATCGACCCCCACCGCGGCAGTGCAGCGGCGGGGCAAACAGACCCGAATCGAGATCATTCAATCTGACGATACCCGCTTTTTTGGAGGATGATGCATGAAACCGAAGCCCATTTTGACCGTTACCGCGCTATTTGCCTTAAGCCTTTTCCTTGCCGCCCCTGCTTCGGCGGCCGACTTCGCCTGCATTCAGGTGATCACCTTTGCCCAGAACCCGGATACCGGCGACTGGGAGACCTTTCCCACCCCTTGTGATGTTCCCGAGGGCTGGCGGATCTCGACCAGCCGGCCGGACTCGGAAGCCGACCGCGACCGCGCCGGCGATGATCCGGAGATCGCCCCCATTTCCGAGCCCGGCGTCATCGCTCCGCCCCCGGAGACGGATTCAGACGGAGCGACCGCCGGTGAAGGCGACGGAATGATCTGCGCTCAAGTAGTCACCTACGGCCGGAACCCGGATACCGGGGCCTGGGTCGCCTTTCCGACCCCCTGTGACGTTCCCGAGGGCTGGGAGGCCAGCTCAACGGCGCCCGAGGATTACACCCCCATCGCCCCGCCTGATGATCCCGGCGAGGCCATCTCCGCTTCTGATCCCTTCGGGCTGGCTGACGATCCGGTCGCGGCCGATCTCCTGGCCGACGGCGCGGTGCGGCTGACGGCTCGGGAGACGGCGCTGGAGCCGGGGGACCGGCTGACGGTGGGCGCTTCGGTGGGCTGGGAGCTGGTCGATCTCTATGACGCTTACGTCGTTCTCCAGTCACCCGACGGGACCCTGTCGTATGTCATCGGCGGGGCTCCGGCGGCCGATCCCCGGGCCGATCGGGCCGGGACGCTTTCCCGGTTCCGGTCCATGCCGCACCGGTCCGGAGCCCCGGCGCCGGGGGCCGATGCCCGCCTGACCCGGATTCCGACGCCTTTCCGTCTGGCTTCCGACGCGGCCGCGATGGGCGGACCGATCCTCGATACGCTCCTGTTTCCGGGAACCCCGGCCGGGAGCTACCGGGTCTGGCTCATCCTGACCCCGCCGGGCGAGTCCCCTTTCCAGACCGACGCCTGGGCCGGCGCGGGGGCCATTAACGTCACCATCGGCGTTCCCGCCGATTAACACCACCGGCGGCGGGCGGACCGATCCGACCCGCCGCCAGTCACCGTCATTCAAAGGAGGCTGTTATGCGTATTCAGGAACATCCCATCGGTCGATGGGCCGGGCTCGTTCTCATTCTGACCGGCATCTTGTGGGCAACCGCCGGCGTTGCGGCGGAGCGGGCCATCACGCCCGATCCCGGCGGCGTGAGGGTCACCGCGACGGCCGACGAGCGGCTGTCGCTGTCGGTCAACACTACCCCTCGGGACGGGGACCAGCCGGTGATGGAATGGTTTGTCTTTACCGCCACATCGATGCCGGAGCTCCACATCCTGACGCCTTCCGGCACGGTGGTCTATCGGGCCGACCTGGACCTGACGGGGGTCACCTATCCCTTTGCGTCCGGCGGCCGGACCGAGTGGATCGCCACCTTGTCCATGGCCGAGCTGGACCTGGGGCCCGGCGACACCCTCTCTTATGGCTACGCTTACACCGCCTCTGACCTGTCGGCCATTGTTTTGGACAACATCGTCACCGTGTCGGTGACGGAAGAGGACCCGTCGCTCAAGCCGATGGGCTCGGCCGACGCCCTCACCGACTACCTCAAGGCGGGACTCCGGCGGCTCGGATCAGCCGATTCCTACCGAACGCCCTACGCTGAAAGCGATGTCTTCGGCACCACCGACAGCTCGGCCGGGGGGAGTCCGGCCGTCTCCGGGACCAATGTCCAGGAGGCCGGGGTGGATGAGGCCGACACGGTGGAAACCGATGGCCGCTACCTCTACGTGGCGCCCCCAGCGCCGGATGTCTATTGGTGGGGGGTTCCCGAAACCGATGGAGCGCTGTCGGATGCCGACCGCCGGGGAATCCGGATCCTCGCCCTGAACGAAACCCCGCCGTCGGCCGAGCCGGTGGCGACCATCAATCTCGAGGATCACGAGGTGGATGTGGACGGCCTTTACCTCGTGACCGGCCGGGATGAGGGGCGGCCCGATCTCCTGGTGACCGTGGGCGGCACGGGGGGCCAATTCTGGGGTTTCTGGGGATATCCCGGCTATTTCATGGACGAAACCACCGAGGTGGCCCTCTATGACGTCAGCGAGCCGGCCGCCCCCCGCCGGATCACCCGGATGACCCTCGAGGGCGGGTTGGTTTCCAGCCGGCGGATCGGAGAGACCCTCTATCTCGTTACCCGGTTTACCCCTCATCCCCCCGACTTCGAGCCCTACCAATATGGGCCTGACGGGGACGGGAAAAACGAAGCGGCCGTGGCAAGGGCCACCCTGGGCGATCTTTTGCCCCAGGCGACGGTTGACGGGGTCCGGGTCGGGAGCCCGGTGAACCCCGCCACCTGCCTCATGCCGCCCCAGGACCCCGAATCCCCAGAGGACCCGAGCCTGATCACCGTGACGGCCCTTGACCTGGTAACCCCGGGGACATCGCCGGGAACCGCCACTCTGGCCGGCCCCACTGAGACGGTCTATGTCTCGGCCGACCGGATCTACCTGGCCACCACCCGATATACCCGGCCCGAGAACGCGGACGGGACCTGGACGCCGCCGGAGCCGTCCACCGAGGTTCACCAGCTCGCCCTGACCGGAGCAGGTCCTGAATACCGGGCATCCGGGTCGGTGCCGGGGACCCTCGGCTGGGAGACCGACAAAAAGCCTTTCCGGATGAGCCACTATGACGGGACGCTGCGGATTGCCACATCCCTGGGCAACGCCTGGAACGGCTCCGCCACGACCCGGCTGACCCTGCTCCAGGCCTCCGGGGGTCGCCTCGAGGAGACCGCCCATATCGACGGGATCGGCGAGCCCGGCGAGCGGCTCTACGCGGTCCGCTACGCCGGGACTTACGGGTACCTCGTGACTTTCCGGGTCACCGATCCCCTCTATGTCTTTGACCTCTCGGACCCTCATCACCCGAAGGAGCTGGGGGCCTTGCACATCGATGGCTATTCCGACTATCTCCACCCGGTGGGGGACCGGTTCCTCCTGGGCGTGGGCAAGGACGCCTTGCCCGACACCAGCTCCAGCGATTTCGGGGGACGGGGGGCCTGGTACCAGGGGGTGAAGCTCTCCCTGTTCGACATCTCGAACCCGGCCGACCCCCGGGAGGTGGACGCCGTGATCCTTGGCAAGCGGGGCACCGAGTCGGCGGCCCTCACCGACCACCATGCCTTTACCTGGCTGCCGGCGACGGAGACCCGGCCCGCCCGCCTGGCCCTCCCGGTGGGACTCCACGACACGGTGCCGCATCATAGCTCTTATGCGACGCCGGATGATCCCTGGTTCCACTACGATTGGACCCACACGGGGCTTTATCTCTTTGACATCGACCCGTCGGCCGGAGAGATCCGGTCTCGCGGCGAGATGATCGTCGAGCGGCGCGACAGCGCCGCCGACGACTGGTATTGGCGAAGCAGCCACGGAGACCGATCGGTTCTGGTCAACGACACTGTCCATTACGTTCACGACGGCTCGGTCTGGTCCGCTCCCTGGGGCGGAAACCCGATGACCGGTCCGCGATAGACATCCGAGGTTTCCAAAACTTTGGAAACCTCGGAAGTCTCATGGACTCGTCACGTTCGTTGACGAATTGGCAGAAACCGCACCGGCGGGGCTTCTGGCAAATCGTGAAGGAGCGTGTTTCCCCCAACGAGGTCGGCACGGGGGCCTGCCCATACGGGTCGCGCCAATTGTAGGGGCAACCCCCCGTGGTTGCCCTCGACTG
>CAYNGG010000034.1:0-2662 GCA_964396575.1 uncultured Desulfobacteraceae bacterium
AGGTTTTTGTACTGACGCACCAGATCCGGAGAAGCGAGCTCGGAGGGCGTTTTGTCCGCCCGGACAACATCAATGCCATCCATCGCCGCTTCCTTCTGGATGGACGTCTCGTCGCGATCCCATTGGAAAGAGCCGTCCTCGACAACTGTTATGAAATGCTTTCTCATTTTCCACTTCGAGAAAACCCTTCCCAGCTTCACCCCGATTTCGTCGGCGCTCAAGGGCTTTTTGGTCCGACGCCGCACCTCGTTTTCAATTTTGCCAAGCGCCTCCTCGGTTTTTGCCAGTAAGGCTTCACGCGTTTTGCTGCTTTCCTCGGCCAAAGCCGGATTGTAACAGAATCCATTCTCCCCGCTATCCATCCTCACGGTCCAGGTACCGCCGGTACTCCAACATCTTGGCCACCGCCTGGACCGCCCGCTCGGGGGTGGGATAAAAGACGCTCTTCAGGCGGCTGCCTTCGACGCGGTAAACGGTCTGGTCCTCGTCGGTGGTCAGGATGCTCACCCCGTAAACCGGTTTGTCATATTTGGCCATCAGGGAGACGATCCGCTCGATGTAGCCGGCTTCAAAGCGTCGGATTTGTTCGGCCACCTCATCCAGAAAGGCTTGGGAATAGGCTGGATCGGCCGCCCGGGTCGATCGGATGTAGCGGCCCAGGAGGTTGGAGCGGCCGATGATGCCGAGGTTGATCACCGCGTCGCAGCCCGTCCATTCGAGGAGGGTTTCCAGGATTACCACCGGCGTGGTGTCGTCGCTTTCCCCCACGATGTCCACCGGGTTTGACCGGCTCCAGTAGGGAGGCAGGATCTCGTCGATCCGGGCGATGATCTCCGGCGAGAGGGCCGGGACCGTCAGGCCGTGCTCCGCGCAGAGGTCGGCCGTGACCACGCCCCAGCCGCCCCCGAGGGTCATGATCGCCACCCGGTTGCCTCGGGGCAGGGGCAGGGAGGAAAAGGCCGCCGAGATGTCGAGGAGATCCATGGGGTATTGCACCTTGACGATCCCGGCCTGACGGCAGACCGCCTCGAAAACCCCGGTGTCGGAGGCCATGGCTCCGGTATGAGTGGCCGCGGCCCGGTTTCCGGCATCGGACCGGCCCCCCTTGAGCAGGACGATGGGCTTTTTCCGGGTGATCCGGCGGGCGAGGTCAAAAAAGCGTCGGCCGTTTTTCACGCTTTCCACGTAGAGGGTGATCCCCCGGGTCCGCTCATCGACCTCGAAGGCGGCGAGATAGTCCTCGATGGTCACCATCGCCTCGTTTCCGGAGCCCGAAAAGCACCGGATGCCGATACCCTGCTGCTCCGCGAAGCCCAGAAGCTGAGTTCCCATGTTCCCGGACTGAGCCACCACGGCGGTCCCGCCGGATTGAGGCCAGACGTGGCTGCCGGTGCAATAGAGCTTGATGTGGGGATTGCAGATCCCCATGGTGTTGGGTCCCACCAGGACCATGCCGAATTCCCGGGCTTTTGCCACCAGCGCCGTCTCCAGGCGCCGGCCGTCGTCGCCGGTCTCGGCGAACCCGGATGTGATCAGGAGCATGTTATCGATCCCCTTTTCGGCCAGCTCGGGGATCAGGTCGATGACGCCGGCCGCCGGAATGGTGACCACGGCCAGGTCCACCGGTCCGGGGATTTCGGCCACCGATCGGTAAACCGGACGGTCAACGATGGTCCCGCCCTTGGGGTTGACCATGTAAATCTCCCCGGCAAACCCCTTGCTGGCGGTGATGGTCGGCATGATGTGGCCCCACTTCCCCATCTGAGCGGTGGCGCCGACAAAAGCGATGGCGCGGGGGTGAAAGAGCCGGCCGAGCCGTTCCGGTGCCACCGGCGGGGGGACCGCTCCGGCCGGTTGGGGGGGGCGGACCGTTATCAGGGCATCGACGGCCTGGACCCCGCCGTCGGGGGTCACCAGGAGGGGATTGACATCGATCTCGGAGATTTCAGGGTGCTCCGTGCCGAGGCGCGAGAGCCCGAGGATCGTCCGGACCAGGGCGTCCCGGTCAGCCGGGGCCTCACCACGGAAGGCCCCGAGAAAGGCCGCGCCCCGGATCTCGGTGAGCATTTCCCGAGCGTCCGCCTTGGACAGGGGGGCCAGTCTGAAGGTCACGTCGGAAAAGGCTTCGGTGAAGACCCCGCCGGTGCCGAACATGACCACCGGGCCGAACTGGGGATCCCGGAAGAGTCCGGCGACCAGCTCCCGCCGGCCGGGAAGCTGAGGCTGGACCAGGTAGCCTTCCAGATCCTCGCCGGCCGCCCCGGCCATCTCCTCTACAGCCCGGCGCACCGATGCCGGATCACCTAAGTGAAGGCGGACCAGCCCCCGGTCGGTCTTGTGGGTGAGCGCCCGGCCCAGGGCCTTGACGACTACGGGAAAGCCGATGGTCCGGGCGGCCGCCAAGGCCGCTTCAGGGTCGGGGGCGGCGATCTCCCGGACGGCCGGGACTCCGGCGGCCTCCAAAATCGCCTTGGCCTCGTGCTCGGTCAGCGCGCCTGCTTTCGACCGGACTATCCGGTCAAGCTCCTTGCCGATATCCACGGAAACGCTCCTTCATTGAGAATTGAGAATTTTTGATTTTTGATTTGAGATTTGTGATTGACTTTTTCTCAGTCGGATGGGGTAAAAACGGCCTCCACCGCATTCGAAGTTTGAAGTTTGA
>CAYNGG010000034.1:2762-16643 GCA_964396575.1 uncultured Desulfobacteraceae bacterium
CACTTCCCACTTCCCACTTCCCACTTCCCACTTCACACTTCACACTTCTCAAGGAGGCGGGCGGCGTTTTCCTGCATGGCCTCGAAGTCCGAATCGGTCAGGCCGGCGCCCCGGACGATCCGCCGGGCGGTTTCGGTATCGATGAGGTCGCCCGGCGCGTGGGTGTCGGTGTCGATCACCAGGCGGGCCCCGGTCTGGGCGGCGACCCGAGCGACATGGCCGTTGGTCAGGCTGTGTCCTTTGCGGGCCGAGATCTCCAGAAAAATCCCCCGGCGGGCCGCGTCGGCCGCGTCGGACTCGGTGATGAGGCCGGGATGGGCGAGGATATCGACTCCGGCGTCGATGGCGGCTCGGTTGGTGCCCGGCGCCACCGGCTCGACGATGGTCTCGCCGTGGACGAGGACGATCCTCGCGCCCAGGGTCCGGGCCGCCCGGACCGACTCGGCGATCAGGGGCGGGGGAACGTGGGTCAGCTCGATGCCCGGAACGACCTGGATGGGCAGGACCCGGTTCAGGGCCTCGGCCACGGTGACCATCCGGGGGATGATGAAGTCGAGGTTGGAAGGGTCACCGTGGTCGGTGATGCCGATGGCCGTCAGCCCTTTCGCCTGGGCCCGCCGGACCAGCTCGGCGGGGATCAGTGCCCCGTCGCTGAAGACCGTGTGAGTGTGGAGATCGATCATGGCGGGCGCTAAACCTTATATTTCCCGAAGTCCTCGGGGGAGAGCTTCTCGAGGTATTCCGCCCACTTTTTCCCCTCTTCGGAGTTATCGACCGCCTCGCCGGGGGTTTCAGAAGACTTGGATTTTTCGATAACGCGGTCGTCAACGAAAATCGGGGCTCCAAACCGGAGGGCGATGGCGATGGCGTCCGATGGGCGGGCGTCCATGTCAAAGGTCCGGTCCCCGTGGGTGAAATGGATTCGGGCGTAGTAGGTGTTTTCCTTGAGGTCGCAGACGTCCACCTGGACCACGCTCATGTTGAGCAGCTCCACGAAGTTTTTAAACAGGTCGTGGGTCATGGGCCGCTCGAACTGGATGCTCTGGAGGGCGGAAGCGATGGATGTGGCTTCGAGAAGCCCGATCCAGATGGGGATGGCGTGGTCGTCTTGCTCCGATTTCAGGATGATGATGGGCGTGTTGGATGCGGGGTCCATGGTCATTCCCGCGATATTGACCTTATGCAGCATGGGTATGTTCTCCTTTCCGGACGTCGGCCGGGGTCGCCGGGGGGAGGGCCGACCCCCGTAATGAATGAGCCAGCGCCTCGGCGATGGCCACCCGCACCGTCATCCCGGGAGCAATCCGGGGTGACGGGGGAGCGGCGGTGAAGTTGACGATCCGGTTTTCCGGGGTTCGGCCGGTCCATTGGGTTCCCGCCGCCGCCCGGTTCCGGCGGGCGGGGCCTTCCACCAGGACCTCCGCCTCTGAGCCCACCAGGCGGGAGTAAGACTCCCGGGTGATCGCCGTCTGGGCCGCCAGGACCGTGGTCAGGCGCTCGGCTTTGACCGGTTCCGGCACCGGGTCCGAAAACCGGGCGGCCGGGGCCTGGGGCCGGTCGGAATACTTGAAGGCAAACAGGCTGTCGAAGCGGACCGTGTTGATGAGATCGAGGGTCTGGTCGAAGTCGTCGTCGGTCTCCCCGGGAAAGCCGACAATGATGTCGGTGGTCACGGCGATTCCGGGCCGGGCCGCTCTGAGGCGATTCACCCGTTCGAGGTACCGCTCTCGGTCATATTTTCGGTTCATTCGTTTGAGGACCCGGTCCGATCCCGACTGGACCGGCAGGTGAATGTGGGGGCAGAGCGTCTCTAAGTGGGCATGGGCCGCGATGAGGCCGTCGGAGAGGTCCTTGGGGTGGGATGTGGTAAAGCGGATGCGTTTCAATCCCCGGACCCCGGCCACCCGGTCCAAAAGCTCGGGAAAGTCGGGGAGCCCTTCTTTGACGCCGTAGCTGTTGACGTTTTGCCCCAAGAGCGTCACTTCCCGGACCCCGGCCCGGACAAGGCCCGACACCTCGGCCACCACCGATTCGGGGGAGCGGCTGGTCTCGGGGCCCCGGACGTAGGGGACCACGCAGTAGGTGCAGTAGTTGTCACAGCCCTGCATGATGGTGACAAACCGGGCCACGCCCGGATTGGCCGGCGGGTCGGTGAACGGGGCGAAGGCGTCTTTGGCGCCGTCCATGGCCACATCGACCACCGGCCCCCCTCCGGCTTCGATCCGCCGGATGATGTCCGGCAGGCGGCTTACCGCGTGGGTGCCGAACACGGCGTCCACATGGGGGGCCCGGCTGAGAATCCGCCGGCCCTGGCCCTGAGCCACGCATCCGCCCACGGCGATTGTAAGCTCCGGGCGGCGGGATTTGAGCGCTTCGAGCCGGCCGAGGTAGCTGAAGACCTTCTGGTCGGCCTTTTCCCGGATGGCACAGGTGACCACCAGGATGAGGTCGGCCTCGTGGGCCGACCGGGCGGGCTCATATCCCATGGGGGCAAGGCCGGTGACCATCTGGTCGGCATCGTAAACGTTCATCTGACATCCGAAGGTGTGAACGTAAAGGCGTTTTTGCCGTAATGTCATCGTGTCTGGGTTACTCCGTCGGGCGGCTTTCCATCGGCTCCATCCGAATCCGATCGGTCAGCCCGTGCAGGATTTCATCGACCTCCGCCTGGCATCCGGGCGCTACATCGATGGCGACCCGTCCGCTTGCGGGATCGAGGGTGGTCAAGGTGGCAATGCCGTCGCAGGCCTCGAAGGCGAACCGCAGAAAGGCGATCTCCCGCCGATCGACGCGGTAGCATCGGCGGATCGTCCGGTTTGTGGCGGTTCCCTGGGCCTTCATAAGTAATCAGCCTATCATCCGGGCGTCCGAAAGTTCAATAAAAAAAAACCGGTCTGGCGGATTCCGCCGGGATTTGGCCTTGCCGGACGGCCCCCAAATGGTTTATAGGGAGCGCCATGGACATGCAATGGACCATCCGGCGCCCGGACCGACAAGCCGTAAAAGATCTTGCAACGGGGCTCGACTGCCACCCGCTTATCGCCGCTCTGCTGGTCAACCGGGGCATTCGGGACCGGGAGACGGCCGAAATCTATCTGCGCCCGACGCTGGCGACCCTCCGTTCCCCATTCACGATCCGGGACATGGATGCGGCCGTGACCCGAATTCATCGGGGGATCGAGGCCCACGAGCGGATTCTCGTCTTCGGGGACTACGACGTGGACGGGGTGACCGGGACCACGCTTCTCGTGGAGTTCCTGTCCGCCACCGGAGCCGACGTCTCCTATTATATCCCTCACCGGACCCGGGAAGGCTATGGTCTCCGGGCGGCTCACATCACCGATCACGCTCAGCCGGCCGGGATCGATCTGATCATCACCGTCGATTGCGGATCATCCAGCCGGGATGCGGTTCAGGCGGCGGCGGCCCGGGGGATCGACGTGATCGTCACGGATCATCACACCATCTCCGAACCGATCCCCGAAGCGGCGGCCGTGGTCAACCCCCGCCGGGCCGACTGTCCGTCGGGGTTCGGGCATCTGGCCGGGGTGGGGGTGGCCTTTGCCCTGATCATCTGCCTGCGGCGCCACCTCCGGGAACATGCGTTCTGGAAGGAGCGGCCGGAGCCGAACCTCAAGGACCTCTGCGATCTGGTGGCGTTAGGGACCGTGGCCGACATGGTGCCCCTGATCACTGAAAACCGGAGCCTCTCCCGGGCCGGGCTGGAGGTGATCAACACCGGGCGGCGGCCCGGCATCCAGGCCCTGATCCGGGCGTCCGGTATGCGAGGCAACCTGGCTGGCGCCGAGGACATCGCATTCCGGCTGGGTCCCCGGATCAACGCGGCCGGCCGGATCGAGCACGCCGCCGCCGCCGTGGAGCTGCTTTCCACCGACGACAACGTCAGGGCCGCCCGGATCGCCGCGGACCTCAACCGCTTAAACCAGCAGCGCCGGGAGACGGAGGGGCGGATTCTGGCTCAAATTCTCGAGCACCTCGCCGCCCATCCCCGGCTGCTGGCCCGAAAGACCCTCGTGCTGTCCCATCCGGACTGGCACGAAGGGGTTCTGGGGATCGTGGCCTCAAAGCTCAAGGACCGTTTTTACCGGCCCACCATTCTCCTTACCGTGCGCGACGGGGTGGGACGGGGATCAGGCCGAAGCATCCCCGGCATTGACCTCTACTCCTGTTTGGCGGACTGCGCGGAGATGCTGACCCGGTTCGGCGGTCACACCATGGCCGCCGGGATGAGCCTGGACGCTGATCGGGTGGCCGCCTTCCGGGACCGGTTCGAGTCGGTGGTTGCCGGGGCCGCTGGGGACGAGACTTTTGTGCCGGAGCTGGACATCGATGGCGAGATCGATCTGGCCGACGTGTCAGCGGGGTTTCTGGACGAGCTGGAGATGCTGTCACCCTTCGGGGCCGGGAACCCGGAGCCGCTTTTCATGGCCAGAAACATCATCGTGGCGCATTCCCGGATCGTCGGCCAGTACCACCGCCGGATGACCCTCAGACAGCAAAGCGATGCCGGGTCCCGGTCCATCCAGGCCATTCAGTTCAGGGTCGATCCCCACGAGCGTCTTCCGTCGCGCTTCGACCGGCTCGCCTTTCGACTCGGCTGGAACCGGTGGAACGGTCGAAAAACGCCCCAAATAATCGTCACTCAAGCATAAATTATCTTGCAATCAGCGGGCGCCATCGTTATCATAAATTGGTTTTGCATTGAGCCCCCGCTCGATGCACTCGCCAACCCAAAATCCGATAAAGAGAGGACCCATGGCAAAGGTTTTTCGACCCAGCACCCGCGAATCAAGTCTCCTGTCGCGGATTGAATCCTCCAAGGAGCAAACGCGCCGGCGATCGATCTCGGGGATCCGGGATTGTATGGAGCCATTGAGCAACGCCGTGGCCATGAAGCTCGTTGAATCCAAGCTGGTGGAGACCAAAAACAAAAACAGTTTGGAGAAACAGCTCTATAAATGCCTTGACGAGCTGACCCAGGCGGAAGATTTCGACGTCGATTACGCCGTCGCTCCCTTCCGCGATTTGGTGCCTCAGTACAATATCGTGAGCCTCTATCTCATGCGATACGTCATTGAGGAGATGATCGATCACAAGGATGTGGTGGACATTTACGGCTCGGATGAGGACATCTATCGCTGTATCGACGAGCAGGTGATCAAGCACATCCCTTAACCGATTATGAGGCCGAGCTTCCACCCCCGGACCGTAAACGGCCCGTTCGATGACCCGGGGCTGTTTATTCCCTTCACTCACGAGAGGCGGGCCTTACTCTTCGATGCGGGCGACACCACCCCCCTCTCCACCCGGGACGCTTTGAAGATCTCCCACGTCTTTATCAGCCACACCCACATGGACCATTTCATCGGCTTTGATCGGCTTCTGAGGCTCGCTCTGGGCCGGGAAAAGACGCTCCACCTCTTCGGTCCGGCCAACTTTTTAAAGAACCTGGAGGGCAAGCTGGCCGGATACACCTGGAACCTGACCCATCGATACGAAAACCGTCTCGCCATCCACGCCACCGAGGTCCGCCGGACGGAGCAGGCCCATCGGGTTTATGACTGCCGGACCGGCTTTGCCACGCCATGGCGTGGTCCGCCCCGAACGGTGCCTTTCGACCCGGAGCTGCTCCGGGAGCCGGCTCTGACGGTTCGGACCGCCATTCTGGATCATCAGATTCCCTGCCTGGGGTTTCGCCTTGAGGAACGATTCCACGTCAACATCCTCAAAGACCGGCTTATCGAGCTGGGCCTGGATGTCGGCCCGTGGCTGACCGCGTTGAAGTCGGCGCTGTTCGCCGGCGAGCCCGACGATGCCCCCTTTCGGGTCCCGACCCCCGAAGGCGGCCGGGTCTTCTCCCTGGGCGCGCTCAGGGACCGGATCGCCCGGATCACTCCCGGCCAGCGGATCGCCTACATCACCGATGTCGCCGGCACCCCTGACAACATCTCGAAGATGATCGATCTGGCCCGAGGGGTCGATCATTTGTTCATCGAGGCCGCCTTTCTGGATGCCGACCGGGTGATGGCCGCGGAAAAGGCTCATCTCACCGCGGCTCAGGCCGGCCGGATCGCCGCCCTGGCCGAGGTCGGGGCTTTTAGCGTCTTTCACTTTTCCCCGCGGTATGCCGAGATGCCGGACCGGCTCATCGATGAAGCCCGCCGGGCCGCCGCCGAAACCGCCACCGATGCCGCCCATGCGCCGGTCCTCCGCGTCTGATCCAGCATCGGGCCGGAAGGGAGGCCGGCCCTTCATGGCCGGGCTCGGCTTTATGGGCCGGTCCTGGGCCGACTACGATCTGCTCATCGGACGCCTGCTCCAGCGCAAAGGCATCGTCACCGCCGATCAGGTGGACGCGGGCCTGGCCATCCAGCGGCGGGAGATGGACCGGGGCCGCATTACTCCTCTGGGGCGGATTCTCGTGGCCCAGGGATACGCATCGGAGCCCGAGGTGGTGGAGGCCATCAACGACCACTATGGCCTGTCGGTCCAATCCCTGAAAGAAAACATCGCCGAGCAGATCCGGAACAAGCAGCTTCCGTTCACCGAAATGCTTCCCCGGCCCCGGATTCCCATTTGGGTCCAGCTCTTTGTGGCCATCACCGCGGTCGTTGTGCTGGCTATTATCGGGCTGAGCGTGGTGACCCTCGGGCAGCAGCGGGAGCAGCTCTATCAGCAGACGGTCAAGCTCGGCACCGTCAGCCTCAACTACTTTGCCAACAACGCCCGGATTCCCATCTTAGACGACAACGTCCTGACCCTCCACTCCCTCATCCGGGAGGCCACGGCGGTGGCGGGCATCCGCTATGCCTTGATCGTGGACCGGTCAGGGCGGATCATGGCCCACACCGACTACGACCGGATGGGGGAGCAGCTCGACGGCTTCGACGGGGGCGGCGAGGTCCGACGTCGGGGGGAGGTCCGCTATTTCAATATCGTCGATCCGTCGGGGGAACGGATCCTCAACCTCCAGCGGCCCATCACTTTTCAGTCCAAGCCCCTGGGCGAGGTCCACGTCGGGGTCTCCATCGA
Organism: uncultured Desulfobacteraceae bacterium; assembly: GCA_964396575.1. Lineage (GTDB taxonomy): Bacteria > Desulfobacterota > Desulfobacteria > Desulfobacterales > JAABSP01 > CAYNGG01. Next base: position 9,816 of record CAYNGG010000034.1, read on the forward strand.
CTTCATCGAAGCCCTCATCCGCCGGAAGGCCATCTCCGTTCTGGCGGTGAGCGCGGCGGTCATCCTGTTGGGGATCGTCATCGCCCTGTTTCTGGGGTTCCGGTTTTCCCGGCCGGTGACCCAGTTGGTGGCGGCCACCGAAGAGATCAGCAAGGGGAATTACCAGCACAAGGTGATCCTGGATCGAAACGACGAGCTGGGCAACCTCTCCATCGCCTTTAACCGGATGAGCCGGGAGCTCTGGCGGAAGTCGATGACCGAGCGATCCTTTGGCAAGTATGTCGGGGCGGAGGTCCTCGAGATGATCATGGCCAACCCCGAAAGCGTCTGGCTCAAGGGCCATCGGAGCAAGGCCACGGTCATCTTCGCCGACATCCGGGGCTTTACCGCCTATTCCGAAAGCCAGGAGCCCGAGACGGTGGTGGAAAAGCTCAACGCCTATTTCGAGATCGCCACCGACACGATCCTCCGTCACGGGGGCTACGTGGACAAGTTCATCGGCGATGCGGTCCTCGGCGTCTTCGGGGTGCCGGTCTTCCGGGAGGATCACGTGGAACGAGCGGTCCGGGCCGCCTTCGAGATCCAGTCCCGTCTGGCCGAGACCGGGGCCGCGAGCGGCAATCCGCTCCTGCCGGCAGTGGGCATCGGCCTGAACACGGGAGTGGTCGTATCGGGGAACATCGGCTCTCAGACCAAGATGGAATACACCGTCATCGGCGACAGCGTCAACGTGGCTTCCCGGATCAGCGGTCTGGCCGGACCCGGGGAGATCATTGCCGGCCGAGAGGTCTATGAAAGGATGGGAGCCGCCGTGTCGGCCGTCCCGCTTCCGCCCCAGCAGCTCAAGGGGAAGGCCGACCCCATTGACGTCTTTCGGCTGACCGCCCTGGTCGATGGTCCGTCGAGCCCCGGGTAGCTCATGACACCCTTTTTCGTCCAGGCCGCCGACGCCCGCCTGCGATGCCTCCGGATTCCCGGAGGCTCATCAGAGCCGCCGCTGGTCTTTCTCCACGAGGGCCTGGGCAACATCGCGCTCTGGCGGGACTTTCCGGAGCGCCTCCGGCGGAAGACGGGGCGGGACGGTCTCGTTTACGAGCGGCGGGGCTACGGCCGTTCCGACCCGCCCCCATCGACCTGGCCCCTCGACTATCTCGACGCTGAATCGCGGGTCTATCTCCCAGCCGTCCTGGATGGTTGCGGAATCGACCGGGCCGTCCTCATCGGCCACAGCGACGGCGGGACCATAGCCTTAATCGCCGCCGCCGACCGACCGGACCGGGTGGCCGGGGTGGTGACCGAAGCCGCCCACATCTTTGTGGAGCCGATCACTCTGGCGGGCATCCGCCGGGCCACGGCCGCCTATACCGATGGCCGCCTCCGGGAGAAGCTCAGGCGCCACCATGGCGAGCGGACTGACGGGATCTTCTGGCGCTGGGCCAATACCTGGCTGTCACCCGAATTCCGGGACTGGAGCATCGTCAGCCGCCTGAGCCGGATCACCTGCCCCCTCCTGATCATCCAGGGCGAGGCCGATGAGTACGGATCGACGGCCCAGGTGACCGGTATCCGGGATGGGGTTTCCGGCCCGGCTGAAACGGCCCTGATCCCAGGCCGCGGGCACATTCCCCACCTTCAGGCCCCGGAGGCCACCCTGAGTCGAATGGCCGATTTCATCCGCCGCCTGGGAGACTGACTTCCCGGAGCCGGCGGCCCTCACCCCTCAGAGCCCGTCAGCCAGGGCCGATAATCGGGGAAAACGCTCCCGGCCGATTCCGGCCAGGTTTCGGCGTAAGGTTCGGACGGCGGCGGGGATATAGTCCGCAAACCCCGGCTTTTTCCGGACTCGAGTGAGAAAGCCGAAGGCGCCCAGAATCTGGAGGTTCCGGGTTATCGCGCAGTATCGATACCCCGCCCGAAATCGGTCGGGATCGGCCCCCATCCGGGGAGCGATCCGTTCGACGGCGTAATCTAGAAGCCGGTCCCGGACCGCCGGCGGCAGCTCGACATAGGGGTCGATGAGGAGTGAGGCCAGATCATACTGGACCGGCCCCCGCCTCGCTCCCCCGAAGTCGATGAAATAGGGGCGGCCTTCCTGGACCATGAGGTTCCGGGACTGGAGGTCCCGGTGCATCAGGCCGGCGGCCGCATGGGTCAGGGCCCCGTCGGCCAGATGGTTGAGCTCGGCCTCGAAATCGGCCGGGACCACCCGACGGCCCAGATACCCCGCCACAAAGGCCTCCAAAAAATACCGGCCTTCCCGCTCGATGATCAGGCGCCGATCGTAGGCCGGGCTTTCGTGAGGCCAGGTCGGGTCAAAGCCGTCGGCCCCGCGGACGGCGAAATCGGCCAGATTGTCGATCACCTTCCGGTACCACCCGATTACCGCCCCGGCATCCGAAGCGGCCCGGATCACCCGCTGAAGATGCTCATCCCCCAGGTCGGTCATGAAGACCAGCCCGGAAAAGCGGTCATCGGCGACGATCTCCGGCACCGGCAGCCCACGCCCGTGGAGGTGCCGTCCGATGTTTACATAGGCGTCAACTTCGGCGGTCTCCGTCGGACCGACCAGGCGGATGCCATGGTCCGCCACCACCAGAGTCCGCCCGGCGGCGGTCAGCCGGAACCAACCCCGGTTCGACCCGTCGCCGGCCAGGCGGACGGACCGGATGGTTCGGGCTTCGGGGATTTCCATGTCGGGAAACCGACGGGCAAAGGCCGGGGGAGCCATCTCGTCCAGGACCGCCGTCCGGTAGCGATCGGGCGTGCCGAGGTCCCGCCACCGGTCGCAAACCGGCTCCCAGGCCCGGATTTCTCCACCGTCATGGATCAGGGCCTCGAAGGCTGAGATGCTTTCCGAATACCGGCCTTCGGGGATATACGAGATAACTTCGGGATCGAGGACCGATATCCCGGTAAAGGTCCGGTACCGGACGGCCTCGCCCTTCGTTTCCCGGAATCCGGTGACCCGGCCATCGGCGGTCACTCCCACCGTGTTGACGGGCGGGTGATCCACCAGGACCAGAGTGACCGGGGCGCCGAGTCGGCGGTGGGCTTCGTAAGCCGCCTCCAGATCGATGTCGGTGAGGATGTCGGCGTTGATCACCAGAAAGGGGTCTGGTCCGAGATGGTCGGCGGCGTTTCGAATGGCCCCGCCGGTCCCCAGGATCCGGGGCTCATGGATTAGATGGACCGGGATGGGGTAGCGGCGGGAGGAGACGTGAGCCGCAATCCGGTGGTGGAGATGATGGGTGTTGACCGTCACGGCCTCGCACCCGGCGGCGGCCAGGCGTTCGATGTGATGGTCGAGCAAGGGGCGGCCGGCAACCGGAAACAGGGGCTTGGGGAGGTGGTCGGTGGCGGGTCGGAGGCGCGTTCCCCGGCCCGCGGCCAGGATGAGGGCCCGCATCAGGCGGGGAGGCGGGCCAGATACTTCCGGAAGCGCGCCTCGTATTGCTCGATGGTCTCCCGGTCATCGGACCCCCGGATTCCGTGGCCCGTGAAGTAGTCCACGGCGTTTCGGAAATTCATCCGGGAGAGGGCCTCCCGGCGCTCGATCTCCCGCCGCTTGAACATCTTGTTCCCCACCGACTCGATCCGCTTCATCCGGTTTTTGGTGTCCAGGGTGGTCCGGGAGTACCGCTTGAAGGCGTTGAGGACGACCCAGTAGGACTCGAAATAGGGCCGCAAGAATCCGGCGAAGAGCTTGATCTTCCGAAAGCCCGCCGAGGTCAGGTTATAGGTGTCGGCCAGCTCCGGATGAGGAATGAGGATGGCGTCATCGGTGAACCGCCGGATGGTCTGGCCGATGAAATGCTCCGGAGACTGGTCCACGTCATAGGCGAACTCGTTGTTGAAGAGATCGCTCATGAACCCGTACCCGTCGTGGAGGTCGGATACCGAAAACTGAAAGGCGTCGAGCGCCAGGATGGCCATGGATGTGAAGGCCGCCGGGATGAAATAATTGATGCCGTTGTTCTTGTAGTAGTCGAGGATCGTCCGGCGGGCCGGATTGACGGCGTAATAATCGGCCGTGGCGTCCGCTTCCCCCTTGTCGTGAGCAATCCGCTCGATAAACCGCCGGCCGACATAGGTCTCGAAGACGTAGGCCACCGCGTGGAGGTAGTCCACCAGGAGGGTGTCGGCCAGCTTGGCCTCGATGGCAAAGAGGTGGTTCATGTAAGTTTCGATGTAATCGAGCAACTGCTCGTAGGTGAACCGCCGCTTGCCGCAGTTGAGAGCCGCCGCGGCCACCACCGCGTGGGGGGTTACCACCGTCATCCGGTCGATGGCGTTGATAAGCCGGTAGCTCAGGTACCGGCAGAGGGCGTTGTGGTCCTTCTGGCTCATCTCGGCCGGGTCGGCCGTTTCCCGCTGATGGAGGAGGTCGGTGAGGGAGATGGGATCATGGAACTGGATATAGATTTTTCCGTAGCGCTTTTTCAGGAACTTCCGAGCCCGGATCACCTGGCCGAAGGTCTCCGGCCGCTTCTGCCCCCCTTCGAGCTCGTGGAGATAGGCGCTTTCCTCCGGCACCCGGTCGTAACCGATATAGACGGGGCAGAAGATGAGGTCCTCGCAGGCCCCCTCACGGAAGGCGTTCAAGAGGATCGACAGGAGGCCGAACTTGGGGGCAATGAGCTTGCCGGACCGGCTGCGTCCTCCTTCGATGAAAAACTCGATGTTGAAACCCTCCTCGAGGAGCTTGTAAAGGTATTCGGCGAAGACCTTGGAATAGAGGACCGCTCCCTTGAAGGTCCGCCGGATGAAAAAGGCGCCGCCCCGCCGGAAAATGGCGCCCAGGGGCCAGAAAGCGAGGTTCTTTCCGGCGGCAATGTGGGGGCAGGGCATGTTGTTGTTGTAAAGGACGAAGGAGAGGATCAGGTAGTCAATGTGGCTTTTGTGGCAGGGCACCAGAACCAGCGGCCCCCGCCGGGCCATGCTTTTGACCCGGGCGAGCCCGTCGGCGTTGATCGTATAGCCTTCAAACATGGCGTTGATCATCCAGCGGATGATGATCGAGAAGAACTGGATGGTGGCCAGGCTGTATTTGGATGCGATCTCGTCAAGGTAGCCGTCGGCCTCTTTGCGGACCTTATATCGGGGGATGTCGCGGTTTGTGGAATATTGTTCCATATAGTCCCGAAGCCGACGGCTGGTGAGGATGCTTTCCTTGAGCTCCTCCCGGCTTTTGAGGATAGGGCCGGTGATGCTCTGCCGGTGCCGGTTGATCTGGACCAGCAAATATCGACGCAGGGCGTAGGCGAGGTTTTCCCCGGAGAGACGGCGATTTTCGGGCCGGTTCAGGAAATCGGCCAGGTTGACCGGCTCGGAGACCTCCACGAAGATCCGAGCGGGGTTCCGGATCAGGGCCGCTAACCGCCGGATTTTGCCGGGTTTCTCATCGGAGCCGAAGAGGATGTCGGTCAGCCGGGGCACCGATCGGTGGGGATGCCGGCTGAAAAACATGATCTGGGGGACGATGTAGATCGGTCGGTCGAGCCGTTTCTGGAGGTCGATGAGGAATCGGAGCGGATCGGTGTTGGCTTCCACAAACCGGCGCTTGAAGCCCCGCCGCTCCACCAGGGAGAGGATGCCGGCCCGGCCCCCCTTGAGCTCGTTTTCAATAAAGCCATGGTCATACGGGTCGGGGAGCATCAGGTGCTGGTAAAAGTGGTCCGCGTTGGCCAGCAGCATCCGGAAGATTCGGGAGACCGGCTGGAGAAGGAAGACCTGGTAGTCAAAGCCGATCAACGGGGGGCGGACCCCGACCATCCGGTAACGGGTGTGGTAGAAAAAGTATTCCAGACGACTTTTGTACTTGGTGGCATAGACCACCACCGCCTCCGGCGGAATGGACCGAAGCCGGTCGATCTCCTCCCGGTCCAAGGTGATATCCGAAAAGATCATCCGGAACAGACCCCCCACCAGCCGCCCGAGGCGAGCGGGCAGGAAGCAACTGAAATGGTGGTGGGTTCCCCCAAGAGCGGAGTTGATCCAGCCCCGGACGGTTCTTTTGAACCGTTTGATTTTCAATCGTATTGCCCTCAGCATGGAGTCCCTGCTCAAACGTGATCGAGTTGTCGGGTCGGCGGCGGCCAACCCCTGAAACGAGTAACAGATCGGCCCGGTGGATGCAATCTTTTATTTCGGAGACCAATGGCGGCCATCCCGGCCTGATCCGGGCAATACGGTTTCATTCGCCGTCGGGTCAAAAATAAGCTTGCGTTACCCAATTCGTTATGGTATTTGCAAGGGTATTTGGCCGGGACGGTTGAAGAGTAACGGTAGAATGTTGATATTTTTAAATCTTTTTGTGTAGCAGGGGCGGGAGAGACGGACGCTTTTACGGCCGCGACGGCGGAATCCGGCAGAAGCCGAACGCCCTACCGGTCATCGGTTTTTGTTAGGTTGTGAAACGTGATCGCATGTTGTCTGGCAATCCATTACTAAAGGAGGACGAGTTTTTATGAAAACGTTAATTGGAGGCGCAGTAGCGGCTGTATTGGGACTCATTGGCCTGTCCGTATGGTGGAAACCTTTCTTGCAGCTTCTGGCCGGCGTGATTCCCATCATGTTGCTCCTCGGTGGGGGCCTGGCACTCTATCTCGGCTTTGATGAGCTGAAGGACACCTGGAAGCGGGGGGAAAAAGAGGACACCCCCCAAACCGGCACTGATGATGTGGACAAATACAAGGCTGAAATCCGGGAGCTCAAACAGGAAATTGAGACCTTGAAAAAGTCCTAAGCCCTCCCGTCCGACGGCTCAAATCAAAACGCCCGGTGCGGTTTCGGTCACCGCACCGGGCGTTTTTGTTTCCTTCCGACAGC
>CAYNGG010000035.1:0-4406 GCA_964396575.1 uncultured Desulfobacteraceae bacterium
CCAACGGCAATAGCAATAACCACGCATAGAATGTTTTTGGCAGCCTGCATCAATCTTTCACCTAAGCCGAATCCATGTCATCAGAACAAGTGAAAGCAATTTACATGCCAATCTACTTTTGAGTAACGCTATGATATTATATCGCCTTTTAAAGTGTACCCGGATAAGCCTGTAAACTTTTTTATACATAACCCGCAAAACACATCCAAACCTGAATACAGGATCTATTTATAAACCGGCTTCACCCCCGTTGTAAAGACTTTTTTTGTTGCCTTATCCCGATTTTGATATATCCTACCCCATAGTATGTGTGAATCCAACGAGGGAGCCTGATGATCGAACGCCATCCATACATCAACGGATTTATGATATGCCTTGTCATTCTCGGATTGGCCCTGCCCCACCCGGCATCGGCCATTACCATCCAGGAGGAAGAGGAGCTTTCCCGGGAATTCCTGAAAGTGGTCCGGGAACACTTTGATGTCATTGATGATCCGTACATCAACCGCTACATCGAATCGGTGGGGGAACGGATACTGGCTCAGATGCCCCCGCAGCCGTTCAAGTACCATTTCTATGTCATCAATGAGCCGACCTACAACGCCTTTGCGGCGCCGGCGGGCCACATCTTCATCAACAGCGGGCTGATCGAGGCCATGACCGACGAGGCGGAGCTGGCGGGGATCATGGCCCACGAGATCTCCCATGTGGTCTGCCGCCACATCTCGGAAAAGATCGAGCGGTCCACGAAGATCAGCCTGGCCACTCTGGCCGGGATCGCCGCCGGCGTCTTTCTGGGGGCCGGGGGCGCGGCGGCCGCCGCCAACGCGGTCAGCATCGGATCGATGGCCGCCGGGCAGTCGCTGTCCCTGGCCTACAGCCGTGAGGACGAGCGTCAGGCCGACCAGCTCGCCCTGAGCTACCTGAAAGATGCCGACTACGATGCCGGCGGCCTGCTGGCCATGTTGAAAAAGATCCGGGACAAAAGCTGGTTCGGCCCCGAGTCGATCCCCACTTACCTGAGCACTCACCCGGCGGTTGATGAGCGGATCGCCCATGTCGGATCCTGGATCGAAACCCATTCTCCAGCGCTGACAACGGCCGGCGCGGAGGCTTTCCGAAAGGCCCATGCCCGGATGAGCGCCCTGTACGGCGACCCGGCCGCCGCTTTACAGAATTTCCGGAGCCGGGTCGAAAGCGCCGACGGCGACCCCATGGCTCATTACGGCTACGGCCTGGCTCTGGCCCGGAACGGCAGGCGGTCAGCGGCGGTGGCTCATCTCCAGACGGCCCTGAAAAAACGGGCCTTTGATCCCCAGATCCTGGCCGACCTGGGGCGGATCTACTTTCTGGATGGCGACTATGAGGCCGCCCGGAAAACCCTCAACGGGGCCATCAGCATCGACCCGAAGACCCCGGACGCCCTCTTTTACCTCGGCCGGACCCGGATGGCGACCGGGGATTACCCGGCGGCGGTGGAGCATTTCGAGAAGCTGTTGAAGATCTACCCGAGCTACCCCCGGGGCCTCTATTTCCTGGGAGAGGCTTATGGCCGGATCGACGTCCTCGATCAGGCCCACTATTACCTCGGCCTCCATTACAAGGAGGCCGGTGATCCGGTAACGGCCCTTTTCCACCTGAAGCGGGCCGCCGAGCTGACCCAGGATTCCGAAAAGGTCGAAGCGATCCGGAAGCTTCTGAAGTCGGTCGGCAAAGCGGCGGCCCGGGAGCGGATGGCGGAAAAGGAGGAGGTCCGGAGCCGGCGCCGGCTCGTTCCTATCTCGCCCGGTCGAACCGGGCAAACTGCATGGTAAAGGTCCCCCGGCCCTGGGTAGCCGACCGGAGGTCGGTGGAATAGCCGAACATCTCCGCGAGTGGGACGGTGGCCTGGATCACCTGGAGACCGCCCCTCGGCTCGATGGCCTCGATCTTCCCGTTCCGGGCGTTCAAGTCGCCGATCACCTCCCCCATGAAGTCCTCGGGAACGAAGACGTCCACGTCCATGATGGGATCGAGGAGATAGGGATTTCCCCCCGCCAATGCCTCCTTACAGGCCATGGAGGCGCTCACCTGATAGGCAAGAGCCGTCCCCAGGGACTCCCGATAGGCCCCGCCCAAAAGGACCGCATCCACGTCCACCACCGGGTACCCCATCAGCGACCCGCTTTCCAGGGACTCCATCACCCCCTTTTCCACGGCCGGGACGAATTCGGCGGGCACCGATTCCTCGGAAGCTCGGGATGAAAAGCGATTTCCGCTCCCCCGGGGCAATGGAGAGAGCTTGAGGCGGACCTCGCCGTATTGCCGCTGGCCGGCCACCTCCCGGTCGAAAACGGCGGTGGCTTCGGCCGGCTTGTCGATGGATTCCCGATAGACCACCTGGGGCTTGCCCACGTTGACGTTGGTCTTGAACTCCCGGAGCATCCGGCTGACGATGACCTCGAGGTGGAGCTCGCCCATGCCGGACAGAATGGTCTGGCCGGTGTCTTCGTCCATCCGGACCCGGAGCGTCGGGTCTTCGACCAGGAGCTTGTTGAGCACCTGGTCGAGCTTTTCCTGGTCGGCATGGGTTTTGGGCTCGACCGCCACCGAAATGACCGGCTCGTAGAAGTCGATCCGCTCCAGCATCACCGGATGGTCCGGCGAGCAGAGGCTCTCGCCGGTGGCCGACTCCTTGAGGCCGACCACGCCGATGATGCTCCCCGGCCCGGCCGCATCCACCCGCTCCCGTTTGTTGGCGTGGAGCTTGAACATCCGGGAGAGCTTTTCCTTTTTGTTCAAGGAGATGTTGTAAACATCGCCTCCGGTGTGCAGGACTCCGCTGTAAACCCGGACAAAGCTGAGCTTTCGGCCTTCCATCATGGAGACTTTGAAGATGAGGGCGGCCAGGGGGTCCTTTTCGTTGGGCCGACAGGTGACCTTTTCCCCGGTTTCCGGGTTGGTGCCCTGGATCGGGGGGACTTCGACCGGGCTGGGCAGCCAGCGGGGGATGGCGTCGAGGAGCGGCTGGATGCCCTTGTTCTTCAGGGCCGAGCCACAGAGGACCGGGACCATCTTGAGCTCCAGGGTCACCCGGCGGATGGCCTCGTGGAGGGCTCTCTCGGTGATCTCGGTCTCGCCGAGATAGGCTTCCATGATGACGTCATCGTTTTCGCCCAGAGCTTCGATCATCTGCTCCCGGGCGGTTTCGGCCCGTTCCCGGAGATCGGGGGGGATTTCCGAGGTTGTAAAGGTGGCCCCGAGGCTGTCGTCGTCCCAGACGAGGCTCTCCATCCGGATCAGGTCGATGATCCCCGTAAAGCTGTCCTCGATTCCCACGGGAAGCTGGAGGACCAGGGGAACGGCGTTGAGCCTTCGCTTCATCTGCTCGATGGTGCCGGGAAAGTCGGCGCCGATCCGGTCGAGCTTGTTGATGAAGGCGATCTTGGGGACGTGGTACTTGTCCGCCTGCCGCCAGACGGTCTCGGACTGGGGCTCGACGCCGCCCACGGCGCAGAAGACCCCGATGGCCCCGTCGAGGACCCGGAGGGAACGCTCCACCTCGATGGTAAAATCGACGTGGCCGGGGGTGTCGATGATCTGGATCTCGTGGTTTTTCCACTGGCAGGCCGTAACCGCCGAGGTGATGGTGATCCCCCGCTCCTGCTCGTCGGCCATCCAGTCCATGACCGCCTCGCCGTCGTGGACCTCTCCCATTTTATGGGAGCGGCCGGTATAATAAAGGATGCGCTCGGTGACCGTGGTCTTACCGGCATCGATGTGGGCGATGATGCCGATATTCCGGATGTCGTTGATCTTCGGCTTCTTCATGGAATCAGATGGGTGTCCGCTTGCAATGGCGTTCTGAGGTCAATGTGGCCGGCCAGGGTGTTTACGGGGTCGCCCTCGATGAGGATCTGGACCGCCTTCACCCCGGCCACGTTTTCCGTCAGGGAATTGACAATGGAATAGATGGTCATCAGCTCGGATTCACTGCCTCCCGGATGATTTTCTGAAACGTCCCCGCTCAGGTCCACATAGACAATCCCCTCGTCGATCCGGAGCCCCAGCAGGGCCGTTCCGTCGGGGATCGTGCCCGTCCGGTCGGATTCGGGCCCCCGGATCAGCTCCCGGACGATGGCGGATGCCTGGTCCGTCGGGGTGTCAAGGTGCTCAATGACCCGATCCTCTCCCGCCAGCAGGGCGCTCTGTTGGCCGGCAAAATAGAGTCTGACCTGGCTCCGGGTCATCCGCGGGTCAGGCGGCCGATCCGTCTCGTCCCCGCTCCGGAGCCCCCAGAGGAGAGCGGCGATGATCCCCACCAAGGCTACCCCAGCAACGAGCAGCCATCGCTTATATCTCGCGTTCATCGATGATCCGATCGATTTCCAAAAGCAGGTTTCATCTTTCTTTCCACCGGGCATCCG
>CAYNGG010000035.1:4506-16448 GCA_964396575.1 uncultured Desulfobacteraceae bacterium
CAGATTTAGGACAACGGAGCGTTGCTGTCAAGACGGGATTCCCCATTTCGCCGTTGGAAGGTCCACTCGGAATGTGATATAGGGACATCCGGATGGGGGCATGGTCGCACTTTTGCCCCCTGCCGGTCCACCTGACCCGTCACGGAGGAGGCTTACCCATGGAGCCGCGGCTTTCGCCCATCGGCGCCCGGATCCTCGGGGCGCTGATCGAAAAAGAGATGACCACCCCGGATTACTATCCGTTGACCCTAAACGCTCTGCTCACCGCCTGCAACCAGAAGTCGAACCGGGAGCCGGTGATGTCGCTGGATGAGGACTCGATTGTCCCCGAGCTTGACGTCCTGCGCGAGCGGCGGATCGTCTTCCAGGTCCGCGCCGCCGGGAGCCGAGCCCTCAAGTACGAGCACAACCTGGGGGCCATTGCCGACTTCTCCCCTCGAGAGGCGGCGGTCCTCTGCGTCCTGCTGCTCCGGGGGCCCCAGACCCCGGGGCAGATCCGGAACCGGACGACCCGGCTTTACGCCTTCAACGGCTTAAGCGAGGTGGAGCGGGCACTGGCCGAGCTGGCTGAAAAGCCCGACGGCCCGTTCGTCCGGAAGCTCCCCCGGCAGGCTGGGCACAAGGAGCACCGGTACGCCGAGCTGCTTTCCGATTCGCCCGTTCCGGAGGAGACGCCCGAACCGGTGTCGGCCCCGCCGACGGAAAGCGCCGCGCCTGAGCCCGACCGGCTGGCCGGCCTCGAGGAGACGGTCTCCGTCCTTCAGTCGGACCTGGAAGAGCTCCGGGCCGAATTCGAGCGGTTCCGATCCCAATTCGAATGATACCGGCGGACCGATCAGGCCCGGTCCGGGAAGTCGAAGACCACCCGGGGGAGGTCTTCTTCGCCGCCGGCGGAGAGCTTCAGCCGGGCGGAAAAGGCCTTTCCCCGCCGGGAGGTGAATCCGAACAAGAGGTCGGTGATTCCGCCGGCCAGGAGGGTTTCGGCGATCCGGGGGGAGATCTCCCGCCCGGCGATCCGCTTCCAGATCACGAACCGGCAGCCGCCGTCGGCCTCCCGCCAGTTGGCGCATCCGAAGCCCTTTTGGCTCTCGATGATCTCCCCGCCGCAGACCGGGCAGGAGCCCTTGACGGTCTCCTCCGGGGCGCGGTCGGGAAAGTGGAAGTCAACCCGCCAGCGCTCCTCGTCATCCACCAGCCGGAGATGGGCGGCAAACGAATTGCCGGCTTTGGAGACAAACCCGTCCACCGGCCCGATCTTCCGGTCGCGGATGAGGGCCGAGGCCATCTCCGGAGGGATTTCCCGACCGGCAATCCGCTTCCAGATCACAAACCGGCAGGCGCCGTCGGCTTCCCGCCAGTTGGCGCATCCATACCCTCGTTTGCCTTCGATTACCGTGCCGCCGCACCGGGGACAGGTCCCCAGTGAGGTCGGGCCTTCGGACGTCTCATTCGATGCCATAAGCCCCCTTCCGTCCGCGCTGCTCAATAGGTTTCCGAGTCTCCTTCGTCTCCGTTACCCTCAGCCGCCCGACGGAGGGCATCGTAAACATCCAAAGGCCCCTTCCCGTTTTCGGCGGCGATCTCCTTGATCGTCTGATCCGGGGCAGCCCGGATGCCGTTGGCTTCCAGATCCAGCAAGACCGATGGGATATGGAGCCCATACTCCCCACAGAGATCGGCCAGGGTCCGATTGCCCATTCCGCCGGGCGGGGTCGGGGGGAGTGCCGGCGTCTGGCCGGACCGGACCTCGGGTTTCATGGCCAGATAGACCACCTGTGGTGTGACGCCGTTTGCGTAGGCGATATCCTGAAGGGTCTGGTCCGGACCGGTCACGTGGATCTCCGCCGCTTTCAACCGGGCCATGGCCTCGGCCGGATTGAATCCCATCCGGGCGGTGAAGGTCTTGAGGCTGGACAGCTCCGCATGGCCATAAGGCGGCTCCCCGTATTTCCGGGCCGCGGCATCCTGGAAGGTTTCGGTGAGCTGGCAGACCCACAAAAACGGCGGCAGCTCGAACAGGGTCCCCGCCACCACGGCCACCGTGAGGATCAAGGCGATGTTGAAATCCCGGGTGAAGACCTTGAGACTCCGGGCTTTGTCCTTGAGATAGGAGACGATGGGCGTCCAGTTGAGATAGATGTGGAGGCCGCCGGCGATGAGAAAAAGGAGGCCGACGTTGATGTGGAGGTTCCCCCACTGGGCTTTTGTTAGGCCCATCAGGTGCCAGCCGGCCCAATAGGCCACCCGTCCCTGGGGGCCAATGTAGAGGATCACGCTGGTGACGATCAGGACCGCAAAGGAGACCAGCGCCGTCAGTGAGACTGCCTTTCGTAGTTTTTTCATCCGTTTATCCCCTGTTTGGGGTTCCGTGGCGATGGGGGACATGCCCCGGTTGCGAGGGGAGATTACCTCCGAATGGCTTGCCAGATCAAGCAGAATGTGCTTATTCTCATGCCGGTTGGAACGGTTCCGATTGGAAAACAGATCATCTATTGCGCCGCGCCGACGGCTGTGCTAATTTACAAAGGTTATGAGACAATACGTTATCGATCAGCTCCGCCCTGAAGAATACCGGGCGCTCAAAGCTTACCTGGACGCTCACGCCGACGATTCGGGCGTCGACGGACTTTACTGGATTCCCATCGAAGACGAGCTGTTGAGCCCGGTTCAGCGGGACCATTTGGACTGCCGGCCGTTCGCTTTCGCCCTGGAGCTGACCCCGGACCAGCTTGCGGCCGAGCTCCTGGTCCGCACCCGGTCCCGGATGCGATGCGCCTGTATAGCTTACGCCACCGACGAGCAGCGGGCGTGGCTCATCTCGATGGTCGATACCATCCTCGAAAAACTGGGGGTGAGCGCCTGACATGGACCGCGCCGGCCGAAGCGCCATCATCATCTCATCGACGATTCTGAGCACCATCGGGTTTGGGATGATGGCCATTCTTCTTTCGTTTCTCGACCGCCATGGCCGGGTCCCTCACAAGGTTGCCCGGGTCTGGGCCCGGAGCATTCTCATGGTCAGCGGTGTGCCCGTCCGGGTCCGGGGGCTGGCCCACGTTGATCTGGACCGGCCCGCCATCTATATGGCCAACCACCAGAGTCTCTTCGACATCCCGGTCCTGCTGGCTCATTTACCCGTTCAGTTCCGGTGGCTGGCCAAGGCCGAGCTCTTCACCATTCCCCTGTTCGGATACGCCATGCGCCGGGCCGGCTACATCAGCATCGACCGGTCCGACCGGAAATCGGCCTTCCAGAGCCTCAAACGGGCGGCCTTGACCATCCGGGAGGGGGCTTCCGTGCTCATCTTTCCCGAAGGGACCCGGAGCGCTGACGGGACCATCGGACCGTTTAAAAAGGGTGGATTCATCCTGGCGGTGGACGCCGGGGTCCCGGTGGTGCCGGTGGTGGTTCACGGGACCCGGGCGATCATGCCCAAACAGGCCTTTCGGATCGCTGATGGATCCGTCTCGGTCCGGCTCCATCCGCCGGTGATGGCCGGCGATTACTCCCGGCGGACCAAGGACGCGCTGATCCATCGGATTCGGGCGGTCATTATGACATCCTTTAACGCGGACGGAATCGAGGCTCCCTGATGGTTCGGATCATCCCCTTAGGCGGCCTTGGCGAGATCGGCCTCAACATGATGGCCGTGGAGATCGACGATCAGCTCCTGATCATCGACGCCGGGCTGATGTTCCCCGAAGACTACATGCTGGGCGTTGACTATGTCATTCCGGACATGGATTTCATCCACCAGCGCCGGTCCCAAGTGTCAGGCATCATCCTGACCCATGCCCACGAAGACCATATCGGGGCTTTGTCCCACCTGCTCCGGGAGGTCAACGCTCCGGTTCATGGGACGCCCTTTACCCTCGGGCTGGTCCGCCACAAACTCGAGGAGAAGGGGATGCTGGCGTCCTCCGATATCCGCGAGATCGACTTCGACCGGAACATCCGGATCGGCCCGTTCGAGGTCGAGCCCATCCGGGTCAACCACAGTGTCGTGGACGGGATCGGCCTTGCCATCCGGACCCCCTTCGGCCACATCGTCCACACCGGAGACTTCAAAATCTCCCACACCGTTATCGGCCGGATGAGCACCGATCTGAGCCGGTTTGCCCGGCTCGGCGGCGAGGGGGTCCTCTGCCTGCTTTCCGATTCCACCAACGTGGAAAACGAGGGCTACACCATATCCGATCAGCAGATGGGCCGGAACCTCAAAAAGCTCATCCTCGAAAGCGAGGGGCGGGTCATCATCGCGCTGTTTGCCTCGAGCGTCGCCCGGATTCAGCAAATCGTTGAAATGGCCCAGGAAAGCCACCGCCGAATCGTTTTCAACGGCCGGTCCATCGAGATCTCCGTCGGGATCGCCCGGGATTTGGGGTATATCCAGGTCGGCCCCGAGATGGAGATCGATATCAACGAGGTCAACGACTATCCCGACCCGGAGGTGCTCATCATCACCACCGGGAGCCAGGGAGAGCCCATGTCGGCGCTGGCGCGGATGGCATCGGGGATTCACAAGCAGATCAAAATCCGGCATCGGGACACGGTAATCCTCTCATCCAAGTTCATCCCGGGCAACGAAAAGGCCATTGCCAAGATCATCAACAACCTCTTCCGCCGGGGCGCCAACGTCATTTACGAAAAGATCTCGGATATCCACGTCTCGGGCCATGCCTTCCGGGAGGAGCTGAAGCTGATGATCCGCTTGACCCGCCCCCGGTATTTCGTTCCCATCCACGGGGAATACCGGCACCTGGTGCTCCACGCCCGCCTGGCCCGCGAGATGGGGATTCCGCCCGAGCAGGTGCTTCTGGCGGAAAACGGGCAGATCATCCACTTTGACGCGGATGGCGGGCAACTCTTGGAGAGGGTGTCCACAGGCCGAGTGCTGGTGGATGGCAAAGGGATCGGCGATGTAGGCCGGAGCATTTTAAAAGAGCGCCGGGCTCTGTCCGAGGACGGGTTTGTGGCGGTGACCCTGGCTTTGGATGAGGAGACCGGCATCGTGGTGTACGGGCCGGAAATCATCTCCAAGGGGTTTGTTTTCGAGACCGAGACGGGCCATCTGCTTGACGACGCCATCTGCGTGGTGCTCGAGATCGTCGAGGATGTGGGTCCGGCCGTGCCGGATCGGGCTCATAAAATCCGCGCCCGCGTTCAGGCTGATCTCCGGCGATACTTTACCTTCACCATCAAACGGCACCCGTTTATCCTGCCTTTTATCCTGGAAGTCTAGTCAATCGGTCATGGAGGATCAGCTTCGCAAGGAAATCACCGGTATTTTCCTGTTTTTCATGGTGATCTTCACGCTCATCAGCCTGCTGTCCTACAGCCCGTCGGACCCGGCCTTCCACAACGCCCAGCCATCGGACAGCGTGGAAAATCTCTTCGGTCTGGTCGGTGCCCATCTGGCGGGATTTCTGATCGGCCTGTTCGGGCTGGGGGCCTTTTGGATTCCGATCCTGGTCCTGTTGTCGGGCATTCAGCTTTTTTTTCGCCACCAGCACCGGGCCGTCTGGATGACCTTGGGCGGCGGGCTGCTTCTGGTTCTGACCACCGGGAGCCTGATGGCTTTCTGGGCCGATGCGTACCCTTTTTTCAACGGCCCGGTGTCCGCCGGCGGGATCATCGGAAGCCCCTTGAAATCCTATCTGCTCCGGTATTCCAATGCTTCCGGCGGGATCATTATCCTTTTGGTGGTCTGGACGGTGGGTCTCATGCTGGCCACCGGCTTTTCCCTGGTGGACGGGGCCCGGCGGATAGCCGAAGGGAGCCGGCGGGTCGGTGGAGGGGCCGCTGAGCTCTGCCGATCCGGCTATGCCGCCCATAAAGAACGAAGGGAAAAAGCCAGCCGGCGGGTTCGGGTGAAATCCCCCCCGCCCGCTCAACCCGCGGAGCCGATACCGGCCAAGTCGATGCCGAGTCCGAAGATTCAGGCACCGGCCCTGCCGGGCAAGCTCCTGACCCCCAAGCGCCGGGAAATCGAGTACACCCCGGTCCCTTCCGCCGAGGTCACCTTCCCGAGAACCGATTTCCTGATCCCCGCCGACGGCCGGGGTCCATCGCAAAAGGAAGCTCATCTCCGGGAGCAGTCCGAGCTTCTGGAAAAAAAGCTCGAGGACTTCGGGGTCACCGGCAAAGTGGCGGCGGTCACGCCGGGGCCGGTGATTACCACCTTCGAGTACGCCCCGGCGCCGGGGATCAAGATCAACAAAGTCGCCAACCTTGCCGATGATCTGGCCCTGGCGCTCAAGGCCATGAGCATCCGGATCGTGGCCCCCATTCCGGGAAAGGCCGTGATCGGGATCGAGATGCCCAATGCCAACCGGGAGACGGTCCGGCTCCGGGAGATGATCGACTCGGGGGTATTTAACAACGCCCGGTCTCCCCTGACTCTCTGTCTGGGCAAGGACATCGTGGGGAACCCGGTGGTGGCCGAGCTCGACAGGATGCCTCACCTGCTCATCGCCGGCGCCACCGGGACCGGCAAGAGCGTGGGGCTCAACGCCATGATCTGCAGCTTCCTCTACAAGGCATCCCCGGAGACGGTCAAGCTCATCATGGTGGACCCCAAGCGGATCGAGCTATCCATTTATGACGGAATCCCTCACCTGATCACCCCGGTGGTCACAGACGTGAAAAAGGCGACCAATGCCCTTTACTGGGCGGTCAAGGAGATGGAGCGGCGCTACGAGCTTTTGTCGGAGAAAAAGGTTCGCAACATCGCCCAGTACAACCGGAAGGTCAGCCGGGAAAAACCCGTTGACGGCCAGCCGGCTCCGGACCCATTGCCGTTTATCGTCATCATCATCGACGAGCTGGCCGACCTCATGATGGTGGCTTCCCGGGACGTGGAGATGGCCCTGACCCGGCTGGCTCAGATGGCCCGGGCAGCGGGCATCCACCTCATTCTGGCCACCCAGCGCCCGTCGGTGGACGTCCTCACCGGGATCATCAAGGCCAATTTCCCCACCCGGCTTACCTATCAGGTCTCCTCACGGACCGACTCCCGGACCATTCTGGACGCCAACGGCGCCGAAAAGCTCCTCGGCAACGGCGACCTGCTCTTTCTTCCGCCGGGGACGGCTCGGGTCCAACGAATTCACGGGGCCTTCGTCACCGAGGACGAGCTCACCCGGATCACGGATCACTGGCGTTCCCAGAAGCCGCCGGAATACGACCACAGCGTCCTCGAGGCGCCGTCCAAACCCGCCGAAACCGATGACGCCGAGGTATTCGATGACAAATATGACGAGGCGGTGGCCCTGGTCACCGAAACCAAACAGGCATCCATCTCGATGGTTCAGCGTCATCTGCGCATCGGCTACAACCGGGCGGCCCGGATCATCGAGATGATGGAAAAGGAAGGTATTGTCGGCCCGTCCGACGGCGCCAAGCCCCGGGAGGTCCTGGTCCGGGGGTACGACGACGTCTCCTAACCCGGCGAAACGGACCCTTCCGGAGAGAGGCTGCCATGGACATTCCCATCGACTTGTCCCAACTGGATGCCATCAAAGGCTTTCTCGACCCCGACGAGGGCCGACGGCTTTATGAGATCGCCCTGATCGCCAGCCGTCTGGGTCCCTGCCTGGAGATCGGGGGATTTTGCGGAAAATCAACCCTTTGCATCGGTACTGCCTGCCGTGAAAACAACGCCGTGCTCTACTCGGTTGATCACCATCGGGGGTCTGAGGAGCACCAGCCCGGCGAGACCTATTTCGACCCCGAGCTTTTCGATCCCGCCGAAGGGCGGATCGACACCTTCCGACAATTCCGCCGGACCCTGATCGGAGCCGGCCTGGAGGAGACCGTCGTGCCGATGGTCTGTCCATCCCACGTGGCGGCCCGGTCCTGGGCTACCCCGGTGGCCATGGTCTTTATCGACGGCGGCCACTCCTACTCGGCGGCGTTTACGGATTACGCCGCCTGGGCGGGACACATTCCGCCGGGCGGGTTTCTGGTCATCCATGACATCTTTAAAGATCCCCGGGCGGGGGGTCAGGCTCCCTATCGGATTTACAAGCTGGCCGCCAGCTCCGGACTCTTCATCAAGGAATCCGGCGTTAAGACTCTCGGAGTGCTCCGCAGACGGCGGCCCGGGGAGGTACCGGAGGGGGCCGACGACGAGCTCGATTAGCCCGGCCCCGCCTCGACCCGGCTTAGAATCCCGGACAGGTCGATCTCTCCGATTGCCCGGAAGTTGGCAAATGTCACGTCGGAAAAGTCAAAGCCGCTGGCTTTGCGGAGAAGGCCGAAAATGGCCAGATAGCTCACCAGGATGCGCCGGTCCCAATCCATCTCCAGAGCATCGGCCAGCCGCCGGATGGATGAACGATCTCCTTCGATCTCCAGAAAGCTGCCAAAGGGCATCCGGTCCAGGCAGAGGACCGCGCCGTCGATCCGGTAGGTTTCCCGGTACTTTTCGTAAATCTGCTCCCGGTGGAAACCGATGGCGCGAAGGATTTCATCGGTCCGGTCGAAGTCGTCCACCTTCACCTCGAGCTCCCGCCGGACCTTGAACTGCCGGTCGCTTTCCGGGGCGTTCGACTTGAATGTCAGGGTCACGCCGTCATCCTTTCGGAGCCGGAGCAATTGGCCACGCCGGAGAAAGGAGCGTGCCGGGTCCTCGTACCTGATGTTGCTCTCGAAAATCGAATCAGCCGAATCACCGCCTAAAGCTCTGATTTGGCGCCGGGTGGCGTCCGGGTCCGTTAAAAAAAATTTCACCTCGATCTCGCGCGGGGATGTCATGGGGGTCGTCTCCTGAGCCTCATTTCCGAGGTTGTCAAAAAAATTCTTGCCAAGCACTCCGAGATATCCTATATGAAGTGTTTTTGGGGTGTCAATTCACCTGCGGGTGATTTGCGGATTCCGCTTGACACCCCGATCATTTTGGATTAAAAATTTTCGGTTTTTGATATTGATAAGGAGTGGTCATCGTGAAGAAATACACTTACAGCGCGACAAGGGCGGACAATCCGGAGAAATGGTGGGTTATCGACGCCAATGGCGCGGTCCTCGGCCGGCTGGCCACGACCGTGGCAACCCGGATTCGAGGTAAGCACAACCCGCTTTATACCCCTCACGCCGACATGGGGGATCACGTGATCGTGATCAACGCGGAAAAAATCGTCCTGACCGGCAGGAAGCTCGATCAGAAGTTCTACTACCGCCACAGCGGCTATATGGGGGGACTCAAGGAGATCAGCGCCCGCAAGCTCATGGAGAAACGTCCCGAGGATCTGATCCGTTTCGCCGTCAAGGGAATGCTGCCCAAAAACCGCCTGGGGCGACAGCTCATCAAGAAGCTCCGGGTTTACACCGGCGATCAGCATCCCCATGAGGCCCAGCAGCCCCAGGCGATTACGGTCTAAGGGCATCCTCTGATAACAACCGACGCTTAGCCAACCCACACCCATTTCCGGAAGGAACCGCAAGCGATACATGGAGACCATGAACAGCTATTACGCCACCGGCAGACGCAAGACCGCCGTCGCCCGCACCTGGATCACGCCGGGCAGCGGCACCATCACCATCAACAACCGCTCGCTGGACGACTATTTCCCCACGGAGTCGTCCAAGCTCATCCTGACCCAGCCCCTTACTTTGACGAACAATCAGGACAAGTTCGACATCCGGGTGACCGTCCGGGGCGGCGGCATGGTCGGGCAGGTGGGCGCCGTCCGGCACGGCATCACCCGAGCCCTCCTCGAGGCCGACCCTGACCTCCGGGTTCAACTGAAAAAGGCCGGGTTCGTCAAGCGGGACCCCCGCCGAAAAGAGCGGAAGAAGTACGGTCAGCGCGGGGCTCGGGCACGGTTCCAGTTCTCGAAGCGGTAATCCCGCCTGCCGGGGAGGCTTTCTTTCGATACCCGATCGGGCCTCCCCGAAAGTCTTTACCGATCCCGCCAGCGCGGCGGCCGCTTTTCCAGAAAGGCCGTCATGCCCTCCTGAGCGTCTTCGGCGAGGGCGTTCAGTGCGATGGCTTCCTTCGCATACCCGTAGGCCGTGCTCTCCGCCTGGTCGATCTGGGTGTAAAACGCCCCTTTCCCGAACCCCATCGTATATCGGCTGTAACCGGCGACCTCTCCGGCTAATGCTTCGGTTTCCTCGGCAAGTCGGGACATGGGGACAACCCGATTGACCAGGCCGAATCGCTCGGCTTCCGCGGCGGAGATAAACCGACCGGTGAGGAGCATCTCGAGGGCGCGACGCCGGCCAATAACCCGAGACAGGGGGACCATCGGGGTGGTGCAGAATAGCCCGATCCGGACCCCCGGCGTGGCAAAGCGAGCTTCCGATTCGGCCACGGCCAGGTCGCAGGCGGCCACAAGCTGACAGCCGGCGGCGGTGGCAATGCCATGGACCTGAGCGATCACCGGCTGGGGGAGCTGGTGGAGCGTCTCCATCATCCGCGTACAGACGTCGAAGATCCGCCGAAGCTTGCGGGAATCCGCCGCATCCCCGATCATCTCCCGGAGGTTGTGCCCCGCGCAAAAGGCCGGCCCGGCGCCCCGAATCACCAGCGCTCGGACCGACTCATCGGCGGCCAGGCCATCAAGGACTTTCTGGACCGCCCCCATCATCTCTAAAGAAAGCGCATTCCGGCTTTCCGGTTGGCTCAGGGTGAGCCACCCCACCGAGCTCTCGACATCAAAACGCACAAGCTCCATTTCCCCCGTCCTTCCTATCCTATCTCGATGATTTCATCCGGGAACCGATTGAACGTTTCCAAGCCGTCTTCGGTCACCAAATGAGTGTTTTCGATGCCCACCACGCCCACGTCGGGAATGATGAGCTTGGGCTCCACCGCGACGGTCATCCCGGCTTCCAGGGCGGTCGTCTGTCCTTGAGCGAGAAAAGGCGGCTCGTCAAGCTCCAGCCCCACCCCGTGACCCACAAAGCGAATCCGGTCCGGTCCGCTTCCCATGAACCGATCCCCCACTCCCAGAGATTCCGCCTGATTTAACGCTTTTTCATAGACTTCTCCGGCCTGGACCCCGGCCCGTGCCGCGCCCTTGACCGTCTCCTGGACCGCCACCATGGCGGCGTATCCATCCCGCAAGGCCGCCGGGAGCCGCCCCAGGGAAAAAATCCGGGTCTGATCGGAGATGTAGCCATCGATGGCGAAAGTGTAGTCCACGAGGATCGGCTGGTGCCGTTGAATGACGGCCATGCTGGCTCCCTGAGCCACGGCCGGTCCCGGCCCCACGCCCCCGGTGGGGGAGGCCAAAAAGCTTGGCACCGCCGCCCCTGGCCCAGCCATCAGATGTCCATAAAAAACCTCGCTCCCCCAGAGGCGCATCCGGACGATCCCCTGGTGCCCCATGCGGCGGGCCTCGCCCTCCACTCGGCCGGCCAGGTCCATCTCGGTCATGCCCGCCTCAATCATCTTCCCCACCCGTCCCAGGAGCGAGTCAGCCAGCTCCGCCGCATGATGAATCCGATCGATCTCATAAGGTGACTTGACTGATCGAACCCGCCGGACGGCGGGGGAGACATCGACGATTCGGCTGTCTTTGAACAGCCCTTGAAATGTTCGATACAGGTTGACCGGCAGGACATCCAGCTCCATGCCAAGGGTGGCTGGCGCCGGAAGCCCCCGGTCCTGGAGCAGGTCGGGAATCCGTCGGGGGCTTTTAATAGGCACCACTTCATCCAGAGCCGATTCAGCTTGAGCCCGCTCGGCGCTCTTTCGGGCAAAAAGAACAGGGGCGCCCTGGGCCGGGATATAGAGCTGCCCCTGTTGAATGGTACCGGCAAAGTAGAAGCGATCGACATTTTGAAGAATCAGGGCCGCATCCATTGAATCTTCGCGAAGGCTCTGCTGGAGTCGTTCGATGCGATGCGTGAGCTCGGATCGGGGAATACGCTCGGATTTCAGAATCATGGCCTCACACGGGGTTCGGGACTGTATTGGTGTCGTTTCGGTCAAC
>CAYNGG010000036.1:0-10097 GCA_964396575.1 uncultured Desulfobacteraceae bacterium
GAGCGAGAAGGCCATCAGCATCGGGCACTATTTTGTCGGCTCCGGGGTCTTCACCGTCTTCGGCGTGACCTTCCCCATCACCGAAAAGACCCGGTTCCATGACCTGCTCTTCGACGGACTGGAGGGCATGGGCCTCGGGAAGTGGGGATTTGCCAAAGATCCCTACGAGATGGCCCAGATGATGGTCGCCCACATCGACAAGAAGCGCAAGGCCCTGGGTATCGACAAGGCACGGGAACGGGTCCTCATGGACATGGCCGACCGGATGAAGCTCGAATCAGCCTAATCCCCGCCCAAACCGCCCGCGGCGGTTGCGCCGCGGGTTCTCACCTTCCCGCCGAATTGACGGGCCGCCCAGCCGGGCGGCCCGTTTTTCTTGAAATGGTTACGAGCTGGGAACGCTGACGGGCACGCCTTCATAGGGGGTCCGCCGGGTGCTCCGCTGAGACTGGACCTCCCGCATGGATTTCAAGACCTCGATGCTGCTCTTCATCCCCTTGGCATACCGGGCCATCTGGACGGCCATCCCGGCGATCTGAGCAATGGATTGGACGAAATTGACGTCCTCGAGAGTGAACTCCCAAAGATCCGCGGTGTAAACCCGCATGGCCCCGATGAGGCTGCCGCCCACGACGATGGGCACGGCCAGCAGCGAAGCAATGCCCTCCTTCTTGGCCTCCTCCGGATACTGAATCCGCGGGTCGTCCATCACGTCAAAGATCGCCACCGGCCCCTCCTCCAACGACTGGGCGATGGACTTCATGGCGCTCACCGGCCCCTTGTTGATGTATTCCTCGCTCAGGCCATACGATGCGGCCAGCTCCAGCTCGTTGGTTTTCCGGTTGATCAGAAACAGTGAGCATCCCTTGGCGCCCAGTGCCGTCTTGGTGCTTTCCACGGTAATGAGCGCCACCTCCTCGGGGTCCTTGGAGTGGGAAATGGCCCGGGTTGTCTTGAGCAATGTTTCGTAATTGATCAATTGCCGTTTCACGGGTGGCCTCCTTCCGTTCGGGTTATGAGTTATCTCAGTTTAACACTCCAGGTGCTAAAATCCAAATGAAAAATGGCGTCCTGACGGAATTCTCGCTCGGCGGCCGCCCGCCCCTAACGGAGCCCCCGGTCCCGGAGATAGGCCCCGAGCTGCTGGTCGGTGCCCATGATGTGACGCTGAAGCCACCCTTTGAGGAAGTTGCTGATCTGGACCGGGCTGAAGAGGGTGCCCTCGGCAAAGGCTTCGGCCAGGTCGGCGACCTTGGCGGCCATCTTCCGGTGTTTTTCCCGGTGGAGCGGATAGTCGGGGTAGTGATAGGTCCGCATCAATCGCTCCTCGGCGGCAAAGTGGAGCCGGGTGTAGTCGGCCAGCCCGGTCAAGACTTTCCCGAGGGCGGCTTTTCCCTGCCCGGCGTGCATGGCTTCGTAGAGCTCGTTGAGCAGGGCCACCAGTTGTTTGTGCTGGTCGTCGATCTCCCGGATGCCGACGCTGTATCGGTCCTCCCAGTCGAAAAAGCTCATGGGCCTCCGTTGCGGGTCGGGTCCGCGGTCGGTGTCACGGCCAGGTCCACGGGGAGCCGTCGGTGGAGAGCGATCCCCTGCCGGTCGATGATCACGTCGTAGGCCAGGGCCTCCACCCCGGCGGCGACGGCCCGGCGGAGCGCCTCGCCGTAGGCCGGGTCGATGTCGTCGGCCGGGGCGAACCGGTCGGCGTCCATCCGCTGGATCAGGTAGAAGTTGACGCACCGGTGGCCATCAGCCCGCAGCCCGGAGAGGACTTCCAGGTGCTTCCGGCCCCGGCTGGTCACCGCGTCGGGGAACCGGGCCAGGCCGTCGGTGACCAGGGTGCAGTTTTTAACCTCGACATAACAGCGGTCCCCGGCCTCAGTCTCCGCCAGGATGTCGATCCGGGTCCGGTTGCCCACGGCCACCTCACGTCGGACCCGGCGGTAGTCGGCCAACGCCGGGATCAGCCCGGCTGACAGGGCGAGGGCGGTCAGCCGGTTGGGCACCAGGGTGTTAACTCCCACCGGCGATGTGGGCATTTCGATGACCTCCCAGGTATAAGGGAGCTTCCGCCGGGGATTGTCGTGGCTGGAAAGCCGGACCGGCCGGTCCGGCTCGGAGCATTCGGCCATGCTGCCCGAGTTGGGGCAATGGGCCGTGACGGTCGTCCCGTCGGCCAGGCGGACATCGGCCAGAAAGCGCTTGTAGCGCCGGATCAGGGTGCCGTCGATGAGGGGGGGCCAGGCCAGGCGGGCCGTTGCCGGGGGCGGTGCCGATGTCATGGGACTCCTGAAGGGGGGTGAGCTGCAAATCATCTCCATTGCGCTTCTATCCTATCGGCTTTGAGGCCGGTTGTCCATACCAAAACCGGCCGTTGCAGGGCAATCCCTGTATGCGCCATTGCCGGTTGACATCGGCCGACGGGAGCGATAAGACCGCCTTCAGACGGTGCTGGGCGTCGTCCCGGCCCCGGAGATCGGCTTCGGCCGGCCGGGGCGATTTCCGGCGCCGGAAGCGGACACCGAAAGGGGCTCCCCATGGAATGGCTTGCCGATCCCCAGGTCTGGATCGCCCTGGTCACCCTCACCGCCCTGGAGATCGTCCTGGGGGTGGACAACATCATCTTCATCGCGATTCTGGCCAACCGCCTTCCGCCGGAACAGCAGGCCCATGGCCGCCAGGTGGGGCTCGCCATGGCCTTTTCGACCTTTATCGAGATGCTCAAGCTCCGAATCCGCAAAGGGCCCCGCCGGCCGGTGAAGCTCCGCTCGAAAAAAATCGAGGGGACCGTTGGCGGATAACGGATCCGAAGGCCGCATCGATCTCCTTTCGGCCCCCTGGGCCCTCTTTTCCCGGCCATCGATCCAGCTCGGAGCCCTGCGGGCCTACCTGACCTCCAGGACTCCCCTCCGATGGGTGACGGCCCATCACCACTATCTCGAGGTGGCCCGAACCGTGGGCTACGACCGATACCGGGCGGTGTCCGAACGGAGCTGGCTGGCCGAGACGGTTTACGGAGCCCTCCTCCGGCCCGACCGGTACGACCCCATCGCTCGCCTCTACCGCCGGGAAGCCGCCGGCCGGAACGCCCCGGCGGGGGTCGATTTCAATGCCCTGGTCCGGACGGTCGAAGCGGCCACCGAAGCTTTTGTTGACGGGATCGACTGGAAGCCCTGCCGCCTTTTGGGCGTTTCGGTCTCCCTCTGCCAGCTCACCGCATCCTTATATACTATCGAGCGGATCAAGCGGCGGGCTCCCGACCTGTTCGTGGTGGTCGGCGGATCGACCCTGGCGGGCAGTGCTACCCCGGCCCTTTTTGCCGCCTTTCCCGATATCGACGCGGTGGTGGTCGGCGAGGGGGAACGCGCTCTGGCCCGCCTGGCCGACCATCGGCTCTCCAGCGACCCAGACGGCCCTCTACCGGCCATCGACGGGGTGGTCACTCCGGAAAACGCCCAAAAAAATCCGCATCCGGCGGCCGACCAGCTTCCCGACCTCGACCGGCTCCCGGTTCCCGATTACCGGGAATACTTTCAGCTTCTGGCGGGCTTCTCCCCGGGCGACCGGTTCTTTCCCACTCTCCCGGTGGAGGCCTCTCGAGGCTGCCCCTGGCGGAGACACCGGGGCGGAGACCGGCCCGGCGGGTGCGCCTTCTGCAACCTCAATCTCCAGTGGTCCGGCTATCGGATCAAATCGGCCCGGCGGGCCGCCGGGGAGGTCCGCGCCCTGGCGGCCCGGCATCAGCTCGTCTCGGTGGCCTTCACCGATAACGCCCTGCCCCCGTCGGAGGTCCGGGCCCTCTTTGCCGGCCTGGCCGAGGGAGACCGATCCCTGGACGTCTTCGGCGAGGTCCGGCCGAACCTCTCCCCGGCTCACCTGGCGGCCATGGCAAACGGGGGGCTCAACGAGGTCCAGATCGGGATCGAGGCCCTGAGCACCGCCCTGCTCCGCCGCCTCAACAAGGGAACCACGGCCATCGACAACCTCGCCATCCTGAAGACCTGCGAAGCCCTCGGGATCAAGAGCAACTCCAACCTGATTATCCACTTTCCCGGCAGCGGCGAGGCGGATGTGGCCGAAACCCTCCGGGCACTGGCCGCGGCCCGTCCCTTTCGCCCGCTCCGGGTCGTCCGGTTCTGGCTCGGCCTGGAGAGCCCGGTCTGCCGGCAGCCGAAGGCTTACGGAATCCGGGCCGTCTTCAACCATCCCCACTACGACCTCCTCTTCGGAAAGCGGATCGGCCGGACCGTCCGGTTCCCCACTCAGGCCTACCGGGGAGACCGGATGCGACAGGAAGCCCTCTGGAAGCCGGTGGTGGCGGCGGTCCGAAAATGGGAAGAAGATTACGCCGCCCTCCACGCCGGCCCCCGGTGTCGGCCGATCCTGGGCCACCGGGACGGCGGGGACTTTCTGATCCTCCGGCAGCGCGGGCTTGAGGCCGAGCCCAATACTCACCGGCTGGTGGGCCGATCAAGGGAGATCTACCTCTATTGCGACCGGCCCCGATCGGTGGCCCGGATCCGGGACCGGTTCCCGGCCGTGGCCGAGGACCAGCTCCTCCCGTTTTTAAAGATGATGGCCGACAAGGGGCTCATGTTCGGGGAAGGCGACCGCTGGCTGAGCCTTTCGGTGGACCTCGGCGGGAGACGGTAGGTGACCAGCAGCGCGATCCCCGTTCCCGGCGGGGTTTACCTCTGCCAGGTGAGCGAAACGGTCTCCTGCGGGGCCTGCTGCGGACTCTACAACCTCCCCGACGCCGGGCGGCCGGCCCTGACCGAACGGCTCCGCCGGCGAACCGCCGCCTTCCGAAAGACCCCCCGCACGACCGACGCCATCGACCGGTTCGGGGCCGCCGAGGCGGCGGACTCGGCCGGCGGCCCATACCCCGACTTCCACCACTGCCCCTTTGTGGGACTTATCGACGGGGACCGCCGGGTCGGATGTCTCCTCCATCCCCGAGGGGAGGGCAACGCCGGGATCGACTGGCGGGGCTTGAGCTACTACGGGGGGTTGACCTGCGAAATCTACTTCTGCGCCACTTACACCCGAATGTCGGCCGATCATAAGACCTTGGTTTGCCGGGCCGCCGATGACTGGTACGACTACGGGCTGGTCATCACCGAGCATCGACTTCTGACGGCCCTTTTCGAAGCGGTCGAGGCGCGTCTGGGCCGAGGGCTGGAGCCGGCGGATCTCGATGGCCGGCCGGTTGCGGTCGAAACCCTCCGACGGGTGATCGGGCTCAAGGCCCGCTGGCCCGCCCGGCGGACCCCGCTCTGTCACCCCATTTTCGACGATCCGCCCCCCGACGGACGGCCCATCGACTACCCGGCGCTCGGACGGACCGGCTCCCCCTGGGATACCGTCCTCCGGGAGCTCAACGCCCGGATCGACACTCCCCGGGACCTCGCGGACGCCGAGGCCCGATTGACCGCCGCCGTGGACGAGCTGGTCCATGCCCTGGAGAAAAAATAATCCGGAGTCATTTTGCCGCTTGATTTTTGGGCCGGATTGTTATAATGACAAATGGGGTTCATTGTTTCAATACCTTCCAATAGTCGAGACGGTCAACAATGGACCCCAAACGGGAAGCATCCCCAATGAGGGATTGGGGAGCTGGTTTCGTACCTCTCGGGTGCCCGTCAGGGCGAGAATCGATGAGCCGAAACCACGGTAGCAATTTTCTGGTTTTATAGGAGGTTTGGTTTATGGAAAATGGGGTTGTAAAATGGTTTAATGATAAGAAAGGTTACGGGTTCATCGAGAAGGAAACCGGCGGGGACGTTTTCGTCCATCACACAGCGATCACCATGGATGGATTTCGAACCCTGGCTGAGGGAGACCGAGTGAGCTTTGAAGTGGAGATCGGAGCCCGGGGACCGGCGGCGAAAAACGTCAGTAAGATCTGATCAGCCCTATAGATTCGGCATTCCGGAAGGCATTCCGGCCCTTTGCGGGCCGGGATGCCTTTTTTTATTTTTCTTCTTGACACCCCCGCATTTTCTGATATCATATCTTCATCAAGAACAATTATCACTAACCCAAGTCCCCGACCGAGCGGGGAGAGAGGAGGCGCGTGACTGCTAAAAAATCCCGTTTAGAAACCATGGCGGAACGGGTGAGAGGGCTCGGCTACCGGATGACGCCCCAGCGGTTGGCCGTACTCCGGGTTCTGGCCAACAGCCGGAAGCACCCCAGCGTCGAGGAGATCTATGATAAGGTCAAGGGCGATTTCCCCATGACCAGCCTCGCCACCATCTACAAGACGGTGACACTGCTCAAGGAGATCGGCGAGGTCATGGAGCTCCACGTCGGAGGCGGCCGGAACCGCTACGACGGCCGGCGGCCGGAGCCGCACCCACACCTTATCTGTATTGATTGCGGGGAGATCATCGACCCGGACATCACCACGGCCGAAAGTCTGCCCGATGAGATCGTCCGGGAAACCGGCTACCAGATCGTCGGCCAACGGCTTGACTTTTTCGGGGTCTGCCCCGCGTGTCAGGCGGCCCGGGCCGAGACGGAGACGGAGACGGCCGAGGAAGTCCCCGCGTAACCCCCTGCCCTAAATTGGCATGAACGAATGGCCATCAAGAAAACGGAGGTGGCGATGACCGACGCCAAGTGCCCGGTCTGTGGGTGCATGACCTTTTACGTGAAAGACCCTGACGACCCTTATGAAAGCTATGCGTTTTCGTGCCGTGAGGGCGAGGTCCGACCGGGGCCGTCGGCGGATGCCGACGAGGCCCCGGAAATCGGCGCGGAAACAACGACCTATTGCGATCGGTGCGCCTGGCACGGCCCCCTGAAGACCCTGACGGGGGCCTGACCGGACCCACCCGATCGCACATTGGGATTGTAATTGATGAGCGATCGGTGTAAAATGAGAAATGTTACGATCGTTCTTCACAAACGCAAAACATCAAGGAGACCGATCGAGATGGCAAGTGTTAAGGGAACCCAGACGGAAAAAAACCTGCTGACCGCCTTTGCCGGCGAGTCTCAAGCCCGGAACCGCTACACCTATTTTGCCGGCCAGGCCAAAAAGGACGGCTACGTCCAGATCGCCGACATCTTTTTGGAGACCGCTGACCAGGAAAAGGAACACGCCAAGCGGTTCTTTACATTTCTGGAAGGCGGCGAGGTGGAGATCAGCGGCGCCTTTCCGGCCGGCGTGGTCGGAACCACCCTGGAAAACCTGAAGGCCGCCGCCGAAGGCGAGCACTACGAGCAGACCGAGATGTATCCGGGGTTTGCCAAGGTGGCCCGGGACGAGGGCTTCGAGGCGGTGGCGATGGTCTTTGAAAACATCGCCGTGGCCGAGCGGCAGCACGAAAAGCGGTATCGGGACCTCGCCGCCAACATCGAAGCGGGACGGGTTTTCAAGCGGGATACCGCCGTCGTCTGGCGGTGCCGGAACTGCGGCTACCTCTACGAGGGGCCCGAGGCGCCCCTGTCCTGTCCGGCCTGCGCCCATCCCCAGGCTCATTTCGAGCTGCTCGGGGAGAACTGGTAAACAACGCCCGAGATCACCGGCGTCCCCGGCGGGCTAAGTATCGATTGCGCGGGGGCTTGAGCCGACACCAGGCAAAAGCCCCCGTCCCCAACGGCCCGAACGGCCGTTGTCCATTGAACTGACCAACGTGAATTAGGAAAGGAGACAGAATGGCCGAACGACTCGAAGTGTACAAGTGCGAAGCGTGTGGTAACATCGTCGAGGTCCTTCACGGCGGAAAGGGCGAGCTGGTCTGCTGCGGCGCGCCCATGAAGCTGATGACCGAAAACACCGTGGACGCGGCCAAGGAAAAGCACGTCCCCGTGATCGAGAAGACCGCCGACGGGGTTAAGGTCAAGGTGGGCGATGTTCCCCATCCCATGGAGGACAAGCACTTTATCGAGTGGATCGAGATCGTCGCCGACGGCAAGGTCTATCGGCAGTTCCTGAATCCCGGCGAGGCCCCCGAGGCCGTGTTCCCGGTTCAGGCCAATCAGGTGACGGCCCGGGAATACTGCAATCTCCACGGCCACTGGAAGGCCTAGCCAGCCGAAAGGCCCCATGGCATCCGTTGAACCCGATCACCCGGGGACGCGATCCCCGGCCAGGAGGTGAGATCATGGCGAGCTGGAAGTGCAGCAACTGCGGATACGCGCTGGAGGCGGACGCGCCGCCTGACCAGTGCCCGTCCTGCAAGGAAAAATGCGAGTTTCTGGACAACACCTGCTACACCCCGGACTGTCAGTACGATGGGGTGGACAAGCGGGTCGGGAGGAGCTGACCCATGCCCGACGCACTGGTGGTTTGTGCCTCCCGGACCGGTGAATCCCAGAAGATCGGCGAGCTGATCGCCGAAGGGCTGCGGATGGCCGGCGTGGAGGTGACAGTCCGGAATGCCAACGAGATCAAAAACGAAGCCGGCCTGACCGGGTTTGACGCCGTGATCCTCGGGTCGGCGACCTACCACGGCGACATGCTCCAGAAGATGAAAACCCTCCTCTTCATGGCTGAAAAGGCGAACCTGGAGGGCAAGGTCGGCGGGGCGTTCGGAGCCTTCGGGTGGAGCGGGGAGGCCCCGGATCGGATTTTCGAGACCATGAAGCACATTTTTAAGATGGATATGGTCAACGGGCCGCTACGCCTCAAGTCCAGCTCGCTGGGCGGCGGGATCAAGATGGCTCAGGACTACGGCCGGGAGATCGCCAAGAAGCTCGGCGTCTGAGTGCGGCCAATTCGGCTCGACGGCCATATCATCAACCAACATCAACCATTCGGCAAGGAGGCTCACGGATGACAACACCCCAACACTGCCCGGGATTCCAAGATTTCAAGAACCTGAAATCCTTTTCCTGTAAATGTCCCGAATGCGGCGCCGAAAAGGAGATTTTCTCCGACGAGTTCGACAAGGTCCATAAGTGCGATAGCTGCGGCAAGGAGATCGACTTCACCCAGTGCTCGCTGGATGCCGCCGCCGGATAGGCGCCATAAGACCCGCCCCCGGTCCGGATTCTGACCCGCCGGTATCCGGGGGCCAACGCCCCGACGACTCCGGTGCGGGGGCGGCCGCCCCCGCACCCTATCGCCTCACCCGGCGCGGCGGTTGTCCGCGCCGGAGGTGCTGCTGAGGAGACGCTGAGATGGACGTCCTGCTCCTTTCCCGATTGCAGTTCGCCGCCGCCACCATGTTCCATTTCCTCTTTGTCCCCCTGACCCTCGGGCTCGCCCTCCTGGTGGCCGTCATGGAGACCCGCTACGTCCGGACGGGAGACGAAACCTACCTCAAGCGGACAAAGCGGTAATGCGCCACTCTCTCGGCCCCGTCTGGGACGGCAACGAGGTCTGGCTCATCACGGCCGGCGGGGTGACCTTCGCCGCCTTTCCCCCGGTCTATGCGGTGATGTTCTCCTCCCTGTACAGCGCCCTGATGCTCATCCTCTTCGCGCTCATCCTCCGGGGGGTCTCCTTTGAATTTCAGAACCAGGTGGACCATCCGGCCTGGCGACAGGTCTGGGACGTCTGCATCTTCGTGGGCAGCCTCGTCCCGGCTCTCCTCTTCGGCGTGGCCTTCGCCAACATCTTTTCGGGCATCCCCATCGGCGAGGGCGGGGAAATCTACGTGACCCTCTTTTCGCTCTTAAACGGCTATGGCCTGTTGGGCGGACTCCTCTTTGTCTCCCTCTTTCTGGTCCACGGAGCCCTCTGGCTCACCGTCCGGACCGAAGGGGACCTCCAGCGGCGGGCCGACCGGGTGGCCAGGACAACCTGGGCCGTGCTCCTGGCCGTGGCCGTGGTCTTTCTGGTGGCCACCGCCTATGCCACCGACCTCTACGCCAATTACCTGGCCTACCCGATCCTCTTCATCCTGGTGTTCCTCGACGTGGCGGCCCTCGTGGCCATCCGGTACTACCTCCGGCTGGCCGCCTGCTTCAAGGCCTGGATCGCCTCGGCCCTGACCATCGTCTTGTGCATCTTTTTCGGCGTGGTCGGCCTGTTTCCCAACCTCTTCCCGTCGAGCATCTCGCCGGAGTACAGCCTGACCGCGTTCAACGCCTCGTCAAGTCCGCTAACCCTCACCATCATGCTGGTGGTGGTGGTGATCTTCGTG
>CAYNGG010000036.1:10197-15922 GCA_964396575.1 uncultured Desulfobacteraceae bacterium
GTGGTGGCCTATCAGATCTGGACCTACCGGTTGTTCACCGACAAGATCACCGAATCCGAGCTGGCCTTAGAGGGTGCCTATTAACGAGATTGTGACCCATTGACCCAGAAAAGGAGCTATTCATGAAGATCCGATCCATTGCGTTGTTGACCGCGGCCGTTCTTCTGGCCACCGGGCTGGCGGTGGCCACCGAGTACGTCGGAAGCGACCAGATGACCTTGAACGGCCGGAGCCGGGGGAACGTCGCCTTTCCCCACCATGAGCACCAGAAGGTGGTCGGGGATTGCGCCGTCTGCCACACCCTCTTTCCCCAACAGACCGGCGCCATCGATGCCAAAAAGGACGCCGGTGACCTCAAGGCCAAACAGGTGATGAACACCCTCTGCATCAAGTGTCACCGGGAAAAGAAGTCGGCCGGGGAAGCCACCGGGCCCGTCTCCTGCTCCCAGTGCCACAAGCGATAGGGGGCGCCCATGCTGGTGCTCGGACTTCAGGGCAGCCCCCGACGGCGGGGCAACACCCAGGTGCTCCTGTCGGCCTTCATGGAAGAGGCCCAAAAGCACGGTGCGCGGACCGAGGTCATCGAGGTGGACCGTCGGCACATCCTCCCCTG
Organism: uncultured Desulfobacteraceae bacterium; assembly: GCA_964396575.1. Lineage (GTDB taxonomy): Bacteria > Desulfobacterota > Desulfobacteria > Desulfobacterales > JAABSP01 > CAYNGG01. The sequence continues at coordinate 10,811 of CAYNGG010000036.1, forward strand.
CAAGGAGTATATCGTCTGTGAAAAGAAGGGGTTCTGCCCCATCGAAGACGACATGAACGAGATCTACCCCCTGATGCGGGAAGCCGATGTCGTCGTCGCCGCCACGCCGGTCTTCTTTTACAACTGCACGGCTCAGCTCAAGGCCCTCATCGACCGGAGCCAGACCCTCTGGGCCCGGCGGTACAAGCTCAACCTCAAGGACCCCGGCCACGCGACCCGTCGAGGGGTCCTGTTGGCCGTGGGCGCCACCAAGGGGAAAAGCCTCTTCGAAGGGCTCCACCTCACCGCCCGATACTTCTTCGATGCCCTGGCCGCCCGCTACGAAGGCGGGCTCACCTATCCGGGCATCGAGCACGCCGGCGACATGGCAAAGCACCCGACCTACCGGGATGAGGTGGCCGAATGGGTGGCGGGGCTGCTCGGGCATTACGGGGGCCGGACCCCGGTGGTCTTTGCCTGCCGGGAAAACGCCTGTCGGAGCCAGATGGCGGCGGCATTCGCTCAAACCCTGGCCGGGGATCGGCTCGATGTCCGCTGCGGCGGGAGTGAGCCGGCCGGGGCGGTCAATCCCCGGATGGTTCAGGTCATGGCCGAAAAGGGGATCGACATGGGCTTCCGGAACCCGAAAGCCATTTCGGATGCCATCGAGGCCGGTCCACCGCCCGAGGTGATCGTCACCATGGGCTGCGGCGAGGCCTGCCCGGTCGTGCCCGGCGCCCAGGTCATCGACTGGGACCTCCCCGACCCGGCCGAAGGCGACATCGACCTCATGAGGCGAATCCGCGACGAGATCGAATCCCGGGTCACCGCTTGGATCGGCTCCCTGGATTTCTGATCCAAAACAGTAAGTTAAACCGAAGCTGGAAACCCGCCGGGAACATCCCGGCTTAACCCCAACAGGATGAAAAGGAGCGAAGATGGACAAATACGTATGCACGGTCTGCGGCTACATCTATGACCCGGAACAGGGCGACCCGGATAACGACATCGAGGCCGGTACCAAGTTCGAGGACCTTCCCGACGACTGGACCTGTCCCATTTGCGGGGCCGGCAAGGAAGATTTCGAGAAGGAAGATTAGGGAGACGTCCGGGGCGCCCCGACGGGCGCTCCGGACTCCAATCGCACACCCGGCCCGCCGCCCCGGCGGCGGGTGAACAGACCCAAACGGTATAAGGACGGCACATGAAACCGGTTGAAATCGCGAAGGGCGTCTATGACGTCGGCGTCATGGACTGGAATATCAGAGACTTCCACGGCTACTCAACTCACCTGGGCACCTCCTACAACGCCTTTTTAATTGTCGATGAGACCGTCGCCCTGGTGGACACGGTCAAGGCGGAGTTTGCCGACGAGCTCCTGGGTAACATCGCCCGGATCATCGACCCCAAACGCATCGACTGCGTGATCAGCAATCACACGGAAATGGACCACTCCGGCGGACTCCCCCGGGTGATGCACCGGATCGGCGAGGACAAGGCCATCTACGTCTCCAAGATGGGGGCCAAAAACCATGCCCGCCACTTCCCCCAGAAATGGCAGTACCGCCCCGTGGGCTCCGGCGACGAGCTGAGCCTCGGAAGCCGAACCCTCACCTTTCTGGAAACCCGGATGCTCCACTGGCCGGACAGCATGTTCTCCTACCTCAAGGAGGACAAAATCCTTTTTTCCAGCGACGCCTTCGGCCAGCACTACGCCGGGCAGGAGAAGTTCGACGACGTGGTCGGTGATGCCATCATGCCCCACGCCAAGAAATACTTCGCCAACATCCTCCTTCTTTACAGCCCCCTCATCCTGAAACTCGTGGACCAGGTCACCGAGATGGGGCTGCCCATCGAGATGATCTGCCCGGACCACGGAGTCATCTGGCGCAAGGACCCCGCCCGGATCATCAACGCCTACGTCTCCTGGGCCAAGCACGAGGCGGTCGCCAACAAGGCGGTGGTGATCTACGACACCATGTGGCACAGCACCGAGGCCATGGCCGACGCCATCGCCGAGGGAATCCACGAGGCCGGCGGGATCGCCCGGCCCATGAAGCTCCGGGAATGGCACCGAAGCGACGTCATGACCGAGGTCCTGGACGCCCGGGCCGTGATCGTCGGCTCGCCGACCCTGAACAACGGCCTCTTCCCCACCGTCGCCGATATGCTCACCTACATGAAGGGGCTCAAACCCAAAAACAAGATCGGCGCCGCCTTCGGCTCCTACGGCTGGAGCGGGGAGTCGGTCAAGCTGGTGGCCGAGACCCTCGAAGGCATGGGATTCGAGATGCCCGAGGACGCGCTCAAGGTCCAGTACGTGCCCGACGGCGACGCGATCGAGCGGTGCGTCGAGCTGGGCCGCCGGATCGGCCAACGGATGGTGGGCTGACCCACCGCCCGAAGCTCACCCAACAAACGGGAGACTGCCATGAAAAAGATCGCCCTGTTCGTCTTCAACCCGGACCCTATGTGTTTTATCCATGTCCTCTTAAACGCCCTGGATATGGACCGCAAAAATTTCGAGGTCCGGGTCGTCATCGAGGGGACCGCCACGAAGCTGGTCCCGGAGCTGGCCAAAAAGGACAACCCGCTCCATCAGATGTGGGAAAAGGCCAAGAATTACGGCCTCGTTGACGGAGTCTGCAAGGCCTGCTCGGCCAAGATGGGAACCCAGGAAGCGGCCGAGGAGCAGAACCTCGCCCTCCTCGATGACATGTCGGGCCATCCCTCCATGGCCCAGTACCAGGAGGACGGCTGTGAGGTGATGATCTTCTAACCGGGGCGGTCTCCCGGATGGGGCCGTGCCATGGACGGAGACCGCTACATTTCCGGAGCCAAAGGCCCGCATGATGCTGACCCGCTCGGCGTTGACCGAAGCCATCATTGACAAAGCCAAATCCCTGGGCGCGGCCATCGCCGGCGTGGCCGACATCGAATCCCTGAAGGCCTCGCCCTCCCACCAGATCCATCCGAAAATCGGCATGGACCTCGACAAGAATTGGCGGGACGCGGAAATCGGGAGCGAGCCCGAAAGGATCGCCTGGCCGCCGGATGCCGTATCCGCCGTGGTGATCGGAATCCCCCATCCCGCCGATTCGCCCTCATTAGACTGGTGGGACGGCAAGGGAACCCCCGGCAACCGCGTCCTCATCCGGATCACCGCCCAACTCTGCCAATGGCTGGAGCACGACTGTTCCGTCAAGACCCATAAACCCCCCTACCTGATCGAAAAAGGCGGGATCTTCCTGAAAGACGCCGCCGTCCTGGCCGGACTGGGATCTGTCGGGAAAAACAATCTGGTGATCACCCCCGATTACGGCCCCCGAATCCGCTTCCGATCTCTCCTGCTGGACCGGGAAGCGGCGCCCACCGGCCCCACCGAATTCAATCCCTGCGACGGCTGCAATGAGCCCTGCCGAATGGCCTGCCCCGTAAGCGCTTTTCAGCGAAGCGTTTACCCGGCCGATGCCCTGAACCAGTCTATCTTGCCCGGCACGGACGGGACTTATGACCGGGTAACCTGCAACCTTAAAATGGACGGGGATATTTCGGAGGCCGTCAGGGCCATGTCGGGTGGCGACGGGGAGAAACAGGAGACCCGCCTGGCGATCGAGGCCTTTGAAGACGGTGGCAAGGTAAAACCGAAAGGCGATCGGGGGGTTGATTATTGTGTGAAGTATTGCCGGCAATGCGAGTTGAGCTGCCCGGTGGGGAGGGAGTGAGATCGGCGGAAGCCATGATGGGGACGTTTTGTCGGGTAATATGGCAATTGGTGAAATAGCCGGTCAGCCAGGGAGCTCAGCGGTTGGCCGCATTCATCGAGCAGGCTCGCACGGCCGTTCGCCGCTGATCCGCGGTCATGTTATGTTGTAAAATGTGTGGCGCGTCTTGCAACATGCGATAACGAATTGATGATTAAATCATTCCGGCACAAAGGACTCAGGAAATTCTACGAGACGGGCAGCAGATCAGGTATTCAGGCTAAACATGCCGATCGTTTGCGTATGCAGCTTATTGCCTTGGAAACCGCACAGTCGATTGAGGACATGAATATCCCCGGTTTCCGTCTGCACCCGTTAAAAGGTCGGTTTAAAGACCGTTGGGCTATTTCGGTAAGCGCCAATTGGCGGCTGACATTTGAATTCCGTGAGGGCCATGTGTACGTTTTGGACTACGAGGATTATCACTGATGGCTATGCACAATCCCCCCCATCCGGGTGAGTTTATCCGGACGGTTTACTTGGCGCCGTTTAATCTAAGTGCTCGTTTCGTAGCTAACAATCTCGGTGTTTCCGCCTCGGCTTTTAACCGCTTAATTTCCGGCAAAAGCGGTATCAGTCCAGAAATGGCGCTGCGTTTATCTAAAGCTTTGGGACGTTCTCCCGAAAGCTGGCTTGCTATGCAAGATCACTACAATCTATGGCAAGCGAAGCAAAATACTAATCTTGATAATGTTCAACCCATGCAATTCATAGAAGCATAAGTCGGCGCAAGGCTAACCAACCGCCGCCGGACTTTTTGGGATTAGGTTTGAGAAACGTTGCGGCGGGTCACGACTTAGCTTTAGCGAAAGCGTCGGCGTACCGGGCGAAGCTTGGTTCATCTTTCAGGGGGTAATTTCATGGCGGGTAAGGGGTAGAGTGTCTAAAACCGGCCTTCTTTAACAATTTTTCTTGCCCGAAAACCGGCCCTCCGCGACCGGTCATCGGGGGGCGAGAGATGCGTTGACCGAGAAAGCAGACTGCTGAGGCCCAAAAGCCGAGTAAGCTTTGAAGGCAGTTTTAAACCGCCTGGTTGTGTACGGAAGCTTCCAATAACGGATGATTTCGTTTATGCTCACTTCAACCGAATAGGCAAGCACCATGAAATACCGTGTCATTATTGAGCAAGATGAAGATGGAGTCTTCGTGGCGGAGGCTCCCTCGTTGCCGGGTTGTGTTTCGCAAGGCACTACAAGGCTTGAGGCTCTGGCAAATATTCGCGAGGCCATGGAAGTCTATATTGAAAGTCTTGTGGTCCATGGAGAACCTGTTCCTCCAAGCATATCCGAAGAAATAATCGAGGTTGCGGTTTGACGAATTTGTTTAACGGAGGATAGATGACTTTGTAAAAAGGACATCACCGAAGCCG
>CAYNGG010000037.1:0-15826 GCA_964396575.1 uncultured Desulfobacteraceae bacterium
TCTCAAGAATTTTCTTGTTTTTTTCGACAATCTTTGAGGAATAAGGCACTAATGCCAAGCAAAGTCTATCATTTTTTGCATAAAAACTATATTGATCTATATCCCTAAAAATGGAATGTTTACAAATCGGACACTGATATTTGCAATGTGTTAACTGGAAGATGAAGGATGCCAAAAGAAGTATAAAAACGCTTCCCGGGAGCTAGTCTGGCAGTTTTTCTTTCCGGCCCGGGAGCTGACGTTCATCCAGAAAACCGGGGAATGGCGTCGGTATCATCTTCATGAGCGACAGGTTCAGCGGGCGATCAAAGCGCCGGTTCCCAAGGCGAAGGTTTCAAGCGGGTCACGTCGCACACGTTCCGCCACAGCTTTGCCACCCATCTGCTGGAAGCCAACTATGACATCCGGACGATCCAGGAGCTGTTGGGCCATTCCGATGTCCGGACGACCATGATTTACACGCACACCGCGAAAAGCAAGACGATAAAGGATGTCAAAAGCCCGCTGGACTTTTAGGCGAATCTGTTCAGCCGCCGTTTCTATGCCTCGGCCCTCTGACCCAACCCCTTCGAGCTTTTGCCGCACCGGCGGCCGGCGCTCTCAGCCCCGGCATGAAATCCCATCCGGGGTGCCACCACAAAGAGGGCGGACACCTCGGTCCATCCTCACGATTGGATCAAGCATTTCCGGGCGATCATTTCCCTGAATCCCGGCGTCGCGGATGCTCGGCATCAAAACCCGGTTGACGGGAATCATCTCTTTCGGGTAGGCTGGAAGCAGATTCATGCGGCTTCCATCGGCAATCCGCCACCAACCCCAATTGATGGAGCGTTTCATGAAATATCCGGATGTTACTTTCCCGCTGCCCGGCCCCGAGGCCGCCCGGCTCATCGCCCTGGACTCCACTCATGTCTCGCCGTCCTACACCCGGATTTACCCGCTGGTGGCTGACCGGGCCAGCGGGGTCTGGATCACCGATGTGGACGGCAACGAGTTTCTCGATTTCACGGCCGGGATCGCCGTCTGTGCGGCCGGTCACTGCCATCCGGATGTGGTGGCGGCGATCCGGGATCAGGCCGGCCGGCTGATCCACATGTCCGGCACCGATTTTTATTATACTCCGCAGATCGAGCTGGCCCGGAAGCTGGCCGGGCTGGTCCCGGGGCCCGGACCCCATCGGGTCTATTTCGGGAATTCCGGAGCCGAGGCGGTGGAGGCGGCTTTCAAGCTGGCTCGCTGGCACACCCGCCGGGAGCTCAACATCGCCTTTTTCGGCGCCTTCCACGGCCGGACCATGGGGGCCCTGTCACTGACCGCCAGCAAATCGATTCAGAAGCGGCACTACAACCCTCTGGTGCCGGGCATCACTCACATCCCCTACGCTTACTGCTACCGCTGCCCGTACAACCTCACCTACCCGGCCTGCGAGGTTTACTGCGTGACCTGGATCGAGGAGACCCTGTTCCGGACCACGATCCCGGCGGAGGAAGTGGCGGCCATCATTGTCGAGCCGATCCAGGGTGAGGGGGGATATATCGTACCGCCGGCAAAGTTCCATCAAGCTCTGGCGGCGCTGGCCAAAAAATATGGGATTCTTTACGTGGCTGATGAGGTCCAGTCCGGGATGGGCCGGACCGGGAAGATGTTCGCCGGCGAGCACTTCGGGGTGTTTCCGGACATCCTCGCGCTGGCCAAGGGGATCGCGTCGGGGATGCCGCTGGGGGCCATGGTGGCCCCGTCCGATATCATGAACTGGGAGGCCGGTTCTCACGCATCCACTTTCGGCGGCAACCCGCTTTCCTGTCGGGCGGCCCTGGTGACGGTCTCCCTGCTGGAATCCGGCCTCATGGACAACGCCCGGGTTCAGGGGGAAAGGCTGATGGACGGCTTGCGGACCTTGCAGGCATCCCACGAGTGCATGGGGGATGTCCGGGGGCTGGGGCTGATGGTCGCCGTGGAGCTGGTCCGGGACCGGGAGCGCAAGACCCCGGCCGGCGACCTCCGGGATGAGATCATCCAGGCGGCCTTTCGGAAGGGACTCCTGCTTCTGGGCTGCGGCAACAACAGTATCCGGTTCTGCCCGGCGTTGACCGTCTCGGCCGATGAGATCGACGTCTGCCTGTCGATCTTCGAAACGGCGATGACGGCGGCGGCATCCGGGTAAATCCGGTCAAAGGGGGCGTCGGCCGGCGGCCCGTTCGCCGCCGACGTCACGGAAAGGGAGCATTATGACACACAAGATTCTCGAAAGCTTGGGACTGTCGAGTGAAGCGTCCGGCGCCGGCACGGGGAGCTGGACCGGCGGGGGCGGCTCGCCGCTCGAATCGGTCTCCCCCATTGACGGCACGGTCCTCGGCACGGTCCGGACGGCGGACGCCGAGGCGGTCGAGCGGGTGGTCTCGACGGCCGTATCGGCCTTTGATGCCTGGCGCCGGGTTCCGGCGCCCCGGCGGGGGGAGATCGTCCGCCGGATCGGACTCGCCCTCCGGCGGCACAAGGCGGACCTCGGGGCTTTGATTGCCCTGGAGAATGGCAAAATCCGGGAGGAGGGCGAAGGCGAGGTCCAGGAAATGATCGACATGGCCGACTTCGCCGTGGGCCAGTCCCGGATGCTCTATGGCCGGTCCATGCACAGTGAGCGGCCCGAGCATCGGATGTTCGAGCAGTGGCACCCGCTCGGGCCGGTGGGGGTGATCACCGCCTTTAATTTTCCGGTGGCGGTCTGGTCGTGGAACGCCATGATCGCCCTGGTCGCCGGGGACCCGGTGATCTGGAAGCCATCGTCGAAAACCCCGTTTACCTCCCTTGCCGTGATGCGGATCGCCTGGGAGGTTTTAGCCGAAGCCGAAGACGACATTCCCGAAGGCGTCCTGAGCATCCTGATCGGGGACCGGGAGGATGTCGGGGAGCGGATGCTCTATGACCAGCGGATTCCGCTGATTTCAGCCACCGGCTCGGTCCGGATGGGCCGATACATATCCCAGACCGTGGCCGGCCGGCTGGGGCGGACTATCCTGGAGCTGGGCGGGAACAACGGGATCATCGTCACCTCACATGCCGATCTCGACCTGGCGGTCCGGGCCATTGTCTTCGGGGCCGTGGGCACCGCCGGCCAGCGCTGCACCACCACTCGGCGGGTCATCGCTCACGAGTCCGTTTTCGATGATTTGGCGGATCGCCTGGTCCGGGCTTACGGGCAGGTGGTCATCGGCAATCCCCTGGAATCCGGCACTCTCATGGGGCCGCTGATCGACTGGGACGCGGTATCCAACATGATGGCCGCTCTCGAAGCGGTCGGGGCCCAGGGCGGGGAGGTGCTTTGCGGCGGGGAGATCCTGAGCGGCGGAATCTTCGACACGGGGACCTACGTGACCCCCTGCATCTGTAAGGCCACACCGGAGATGCCCATCGTGGCCGATGAGACCTTTGCCCCGATCCTCTACCTGATCCCTTACGACACCCTGGACCGGGCGGTCGAGATCCACAACGCGGTGCCCCAGGGGCTCTCGTCGGCGATCTTCTCCACCGATCTCCGGGAGATCGAGACCTTTCTCAGCCATCGGGGGAGCGACTGCGGGATCGCCAACGTGAACATCGGGACCTCGGGCGCCGAGATCGGCGGGGCCTTTGGCGGAGAAAAGGAGACGGGGGGCGGCCGGGAGGCCGGCTCCGATGCCTGGAAAGCTTACATGCGGAGGCAGACCTGCACGGTCAACTGGTCGGAGGAGATGCCCCTGGCCCAGGGAATCCGGTTCGATATCGGGAGCTGATCCCCCTGCCCGCTACGCGCTCACCACGCACCCGCATTGGAGGGTGAGATCCACCGGCGAGACGTGGCGGCGGGTGGCGTCCGGCCGAATATGGAGCACCATGAGCGTGGCGGGATCGAAGACCACGACGTCTTTAACCCTGTTTGTCCTTGTGGTGGCCGGGTGTCCGGATCGGCCGGCCGAAACTTCGGTTCGTCATCTTCAGGCGAATTCTGAGGGTCACGAAAAGGATCAGCGGAAAACGGCGGATGGGAATTTAGCGGCGGAAAAGGTGATGGACGGGGCGCTAGAGGGGGGTTAGCTTTTGCCCCGCCCATTTTCAATACAATTGCCTGGTAAAAGGATGGCGGGTGCCGGAATCGGCGCTTTTATGTGTTGGGTGCCATCCCGCTACCAGACGATTTCACCCTACCCTACTCGGCCGTTGTCGTCAAGCGAAAATATGGAACCACGAATGAGCTCGAATCAACACGAGTTAAAATTAGTGGAAATTCGTGTCCATTCGTGGTTCATATCCGTTCGGGGCGCAAATGTGCTTGGGGCTCAGCTCGACGGGCTCGACCAAAAAGCCCTTGCTCCATCCGGTTTGGCGGGATAGTATGTAAAAAGGCTTTCGGGGAGCGCCCCTGAAAGCCTTGATTTTTCTGGAGCCGACGAGCGGATTCGAACCGCTGGCCTGCTGATTACGAATCAGCTGCTCTACCGGCTGAGCTACGTCGGCGTGACGTTAAGCCTGTTATTACCGATTTTATGGACGGAAATCAAGAGAAAAAACATCCGGGCCTTTCGGCCCCCCGGACTTTGCGGGCGCTCATCGACGCGATCCCCGGACGGACGGGACCGATCCGGTGCGCCGGGGTCGAGGGGCCCCAGGCGGCTTATGCCGCCGGTCGGATTCACGCGGCGACCAGGAGCCTCACCGTCGTGGTGGTGCCTTCGGTCCGGGCCGCGGAGACCGTTGCCGATGACCTCCGCTTTTTCGCCCAAGACCCGATCCCGGAGATCCTGAGCTTTCCGGTTTACAACATCTTGCCGTTCAAGATGGTCTCCTACCACAACGAGACCGCGGCCCGCCGGATTCGGACCCTGTATCGCCTCACCGCCGCCAGCCGGCCGCCCCTGCTGGTCACTTCGGTTGAGGGGCTCATGGGCCGGCTGATCCCCCGGCATGAGATCACCGAATTTGCCGAGCTGGTGATGGTCGGCGAGGAGATCGACCGTGAGGGGCTTGTCCGGAAGCTGGTGGCCGGTGGGTACACTCGGGCCGCCATCGTTGAGGAGCCGGGAGATTTTTCGGTCCGGGGCGGGGTCCTCGATATCTTCACCCCGCTTTACGAGGCGCCGCTCCGGATGGAATTGTTCGGCGACACGGTGGAGTCTCTCCGGTTTTTCTCCCCTAACACCCAGCGGACCCTCAGACAGGTTGACGATGCGGTTGTTCTGCCGGCCCGGGAGGTGGTCCTCAAGATGACCGAGATCGACTCGGTGATTCAGCGGGTCCGCCAGGCGGCGTTGCTGGCCGATGTCCCGGTGGAACGGGTCCGCGAGCTGGTGGCGCGGATTCAGGAAGCCGGGATCTTTCCGGGCATCGAGGGCTTAGCGCCGCTGATCCACTCGGGCGCCGACACCCTGTTCGACTACCTTCCGGCCGACACGCTGTTTTTGCTTCAGGAGCCCGAGGCGATCAAAGACGCCATGGCCGCCTTTTCCGACCGGGTGGCCGAGGGCTATGCCGAGGGCCGCCGGGCCGGCCGGCTGGTGCTCCAGCCCGATGCGCTCTACCTCTCCCCGGAGGCGGTGGGGTCGGCCCTGACGGACCGAAATCCGGTGACCCTGGCCCCCCTCGCGGTGACCGGCCCGGATTCCGGCGCCCGCGAGAGCTTCTACCTGTCGGCCGGACCGGCCGCTGATCTGACCCTCGAGCTAAAGCAGTCCCGGGACTCGGAGCAGCCGTTTGGCCCTCTGGCCGATTGGATTCGAACCCGGGCTGAAGCATCGGACCGGGTGGTTCTGGCGGTAAACCAGCGACGGGGCGCCCGGCGGCTCCGCCAGATCCTGGCCGGCTACGGCATCGAGGCGGCCGACGCCGAGACCTTTCCCGGTTCTGATGGGCGGGGGCGGGTCCACCTCTGCCCGGGTCCCCTCTCCGGCGGGATGGTCTGGCCGGACGAGCAGCTTGCGGTGATGACCGATACCGAGATCCTGGGGGCCGGCCGACAAACGTCGCGGCGGAGCCCCAAGCCGGTGACCCCTTCGGAGCTGCTGGCCGTCGAGGATCTCAAGCAGGGGGAATTCGTGGTCCACGTGGACCACGGGATCGGCCGGTATGAGGGGCTGGTGAAGCTCGACCTGGACGGCGTCACCAATGACTTTTTGTTGATCCAGTATCGGGGTGAGGACCGGCTCTATCTGCCGGTGGACCGGATGAACACCATCCAGAAGTATCTGGGTCTGGAAGGGGTGGGTCCCACCCTGGACAAGATGGGCGGGCGCTCCTGGGAAAAGGTCAAGGCCCGGGTGAAGCGGTCGGTGGAGCAGATCGCCGGGGAGCTGCTCAAGCTCTACGCGGCCCGCAAGGTTCGACGGGGACACGCCTTCGGGGAGCCGGACACCGCCTTTGCGGAGCTGGTGGACGACTTTCCCTACGAAGAGACTCCGGATCAGCGCCGGGCCATCGAGGCGGTAATGACGGACATGCGGGACTCCACCCCCATGGACCGGCTGGTCTGCGGGGATGTGGGGTACGGCAAGACCGAGGTGGCGCTCCGGGCCGCTTTTCTGGCGATCAACGAGGGCAAGCAGGTGGCCGTTCTCGTCCCCACCACCGTCCTGGCCGAGCAGCACTATGCGACCTTTTCGGCCCGGTTCGACCGCTACCCGGTCAACGTGGCTTGCCTGAGCCGGTTTCGGTCCGCCGCTGAGCAGCGGTCCATCGTCAAGGGCCTGGCCGACGGCGGAATCGACATCGTTATCGGGACCCACCGGCTCATCCAGAAGGACGTCGTCTTCCGGGATCTGGGGCTTCTGGTCCTCGATGAAGAGCAGCGGTTCGGGGTGAAACACAAGGAGCGGCTCAAGGCCCTCCGGGAGACGGTGGACGTCCTGACCCTCACCGCCACGCCCATTCCCCGGACCCTCCACATGTCAATGACCGGGGTCCGGGACATCTCGGTCATCTCCACCCCGCCCGAGGACCGTCACCCCATCATCACCTACGTCTGCGCCTTCGAAGACGCCATTGTGGCCGAGGCCATCCGCAAGGAGCTGGCCCGGGGCGGCCAAATCTACTTTGTTCACAACAACATCCACGGAATCGATGCCATGGCGGCCCGCTTGAAGGAGCTGGTGCCCGAGGTCCGACTGGAGGTGGCCCATGGCCGGATGGGAGAAGATGATCTGGAGTCGGTGATGTTCCGATTTCTGGCCCGAAAGCTTGACATGCTCGTCTGCACCACCATTATTGAGTCTGGGCTGGACGTCCCGGCGGCCAACACCATCCTGGTCAACCGGGCCGACCGGTTCGGGCTGGCCCAGATGTATCAGCTCCGGGGCCGGGTGGGCCGGGCCGGGGAGCAGGCCTACGCCTACCTGTTTATCCCCGAAGAATCGACCTTAACCCGGAATGCCCAGAAGCGGCTGAAAGTCCTGATGGAGTACTCCGACCTGGGCTCGGGGTTCCAAATCGCCATGAGCGACCTCCGAATCCGGGGTGGGGGGACCATTTTGGGGGCTTCCCAGTCGGGGCACATCGCGGCGGTGGGCTATGACATGTTTTTGAAGCTCATGGAAAACGCCGTGGCCGAGCTTAAAGGGCAGCCGGTGATCGAGGACCTCGAGCCGGAGATTCACATCGACCTGTCGGCCTACATTGCCGAGGAGTACATCCCGGACATCGACCAGCGGCTGACCGCTTACCGACGGCTGGCCCGGATGCGGGAGCTCAAGGAGATCGCCGATTTCAAGGCGGAGCTGGCCGACCGGTTCGGCCCCCTGCCGCCGGAAGCGGCCAACCTGCTCCTTAAGATCATGCTCCGGGTTCTCTGCATCCGAGCCGGGGTTCGAAGGCTGGACCTCGCCGAGACCCGGATGGGGCTTCAGTTTTCCGAGGCTCATCAACGCCGGCCCATGGGGATCGTGGACATGGCTCTGGCGGGGGCTAAACAGGGGATGCGATTGACTCCGGACGGAACCCTCCAGGTGGACCTGGCGGCGGCGGGCAGAAGCGGCCGGCCCCTCCAGCAGGCTAAAAACATCTTGAAACAAATTTCCCAGCGTGTTAATAATTAAAGATTTTGTGCTTCCCGTGGTGATGGCGCTTTTCCTGATAACGGCGCCGGGATGTAGCGACCGGCCGGCCGGCGGGGAGCCCCCGCTGGCTCGGGTCAACGACGCCACTCTGACCCTTGCCGAGTTTCAACGCTCATTTGACATCGCCATGACCGCCGCCGCCTACCCGCCGGGCTTCGACCTTCAGACGGCACGGATGGCCCATCTCCGGGAGCTGGTGGAGCGGCTGATCCTGGCCGAGCGGGCTCGGGAGCTGGGCATCCGGGTATCGGCCGCGGAGCTGGACCGGGCCGAAGCAACCCTGAAGCGGGGATACCCCGACGGGGCCTTTTCATCAGCCCTGCTCGAGTCGGCCATTTCCCCGGCCGATTTTCGAGCGGAGCTGGCCGCTCGACTCCTGATGGACAAAGTGGTCGCCGCCGACCTCGCCCCGACGATCACCGTCAGCCCGAAGGAAGTGGCCGAGCGGTACCGGGCGAGATACGACGACACCGGGAACGCGAAGAGGGGCGACCAGCCGGTCGCCCCCGCATATCACGGTACCATTGTTCGGCAGCTTCGGCGCGAGAAGCTCGAAGCCGCCTACCGGCCGTGGATTACGGCCTTGAGACATCAATACGACGTAGCTATCAACAGGACCGCATGGGACACCATCACAGACGCCCCTTAGACCGCCCGGCCCCCTTCGGAAGGAGGCTCGCTCTCGGCCTGATCCTCGTTCTGCTGACCCCCGGCCTCGCGCCGGCGGCATCCGAGCCGGAGGTCATCGACCGGATCGTGGCCGTGGTCAACGACGACATCATCACCCTGACTGAGCTCAACGAGCGGCTGGCCCCCTTTGCCGCCCGGATTCGTTCCGCCGGCTACCCGTTTGAAAAGGAGCGGGAGACGATCTTCAAGGCCCGCCAGGAGATCCTCGACCAGATGATCGACGAGACCCTGACCGACCAGGAGGTGAAGCGGCTCGGGATCTCGGTGAGCTCCGCTGAGGTGGAGGCGGCCATCGAGCGGATCAAGTCGGCTCAGGCTTACACCGACGAGGACCTCCGGGAGGCCCTGGCTCAGCAGGGCCTGACCCTCGAGGACTACCGGAACCGGATTCAGGAGCAGCTCCTGCGACAGCAGCTCGTCAACCGGCAGGTCAAGGCCAAAATCGTCATCACCGACGAGGACATCCGGCGGCACTATGAAAAGACCCGAGCCGAGGCGGAAACGGAACGGCGGTACCACCTTCAGACCATCCTGAAACAGCTCCCCGAAGCGCCTTCGGCAGCCGAGATGGAGGAGGCCCGGCAAGAAATGACCGCCATTCGAACCCGCCTGGAGGCCGGAGCTGATTTCGCCGACGTGGCCCGGGACCATTCCGACGCCCTGGCCGAACAAGGGGGTGACCTGGGGGTCTTTTCCCCTGACAACCTGGCTCCCGAGATCCGCCCGACCATCGAGGCGACGGCGGCCGGGGAGATCACCCCGGTGCTGGAAACCGACCTGGGGCTTCAGATCTTTCACGTGGTGGATGTCATCCGGAAGTCGCCGGCAGCCGAAAAGCCGCTTTCCGAAGTCAAGGACCAGATCGAGCGGAGCCTCTACGAGCAGGCGGTCAACGAGGCATTCGAGGACTGGCTCAAGACCCTCCGGCAATCCTCCCACATCCGGACCATCCAGTGAGGCCCCCATGATGTCCGACCGGCACAAGCTTCTTACCGACAGCATCAAGCGGCTGCTCCGGCGCAACGCCATGAGCAATCTCCGCAAAATCGTCAACAAGACCCACGCGGCGGACCTGGCTTTTGTCTTTCCCTCCCTGCCCATCTCGAGCCAGCCCAAGCTGCTGGGGATGATCAAGGACGTGGGGAAAAAGGGGACCCTCTTCAGCGAGCTCGATGAGGATACCCTCCGGTACCTCTTCGAAAACATGGCTCTCGAGGAAATCGTCGAGGTCCTCGAGCAGATGGCCACCGATGACGTGGCCGACATTATCGGCCGGCTGCCCGATGAGATGGCCAACGCCATCTTCGACAAGATGAAGCAGGAGGGGCTCGAGCAGATCGAGGGACTGCTGCGCTACGGGGACGAGACGGCCGGCGGGATCATGGTCCCCGACTTTATCGCCTTAAAAGAGGACATGACCGCCCGGGAGGCCATTGCATCGCTCCAGACGGAGTATTCCGACGTCGAGATGCCCTTTTACCTCTACGTGGTGGACGAATACGGCCGGCTGGTGGGGGTTTCTTCCCTCCGGCAACTGGTGCTGGTCGCTCCGGAAACCCCGCTCAAGGAGCTGATGTCCACCGACGTTTTTTTCGTCACCACCGACATGGACCAGGAGGAGGTGGCCAAGCTGGTGGCCCGGTACGACATCCTGGCGGTGCCGGTGGTGGATAGCATGCACAAGCTGGTGGGGATCGTCACCGTGGACGATGTTATCGACATCTTCCGTGAGGAGGCCACCGAGGACATCCTGAAGATGGCCGGGGCCGGCGGCGAGCTTGTGGAGACCAAATCGGTGCTCAAGAGCACCCGGATTCGCCTCCCCTGGCTCTTTGCCTCATGTATTGGCGGCATCATCGCGTTTTCCATTATCGGTCACTTCGAGGAGACCCTCAGCCGGTTCACGGCCCTGGCGGCCTTTATCCCGGTGATCATGGGGATGGGGGGCAATATCGGAACCCAGTCATCCACCATCGTGGTCCGGGGGTTGGCCACCGGTTTGCTCCACATTAAAGACGTTTGGAAGGTCATCGGCAAGGAGCTGGCGGTGGGGCTGATTCTGGGGTTGGTTTACGGCGGGCTCATCGGGGCGGTGGCTCAGCTCCAATTCAGCATGGTGGCGGTGGCCGCGTCGGTGGCCCTGGCGGTGTTCAGCTCGATGTCGGTGGCGGCCCTGGTGGGCTCGCTGGTGCCGATGATGTTCGCTCGCGTCAACATCGACCCGGCCGTGGCCACCGGCCCGTTCGTCACCACCGCCATCGACATTATCAGCGTCTTCTGCTATTTTTCCATTGCCACAACCCTCCTCGGACTCTGACGTCGATGTCACCCTTCTCCACCCCCGCCATCATTTTACGGCGCACCCTTTACGGCGATGCCGACCTGATCCTCACGCTCCTGACCCCCGAGCGGGGAAAGCTCAGCGTGGTGGCCAAGTCGGCGAAAAAGAGCGTCAAGCGGTTCGGCGGCGTCCTGGAAATCCTGACCGCCATTGACGCCGTCTGTCAGGTCCCGGTCCGCCGGCGGGGCGGGCTGCCGGTGCTCCAGGAGGCCACCTCGGCCCAGCCCTTTCCGTCCATCCGGTCGAATGTTATCCGGATGGCCTACGGGAGCTTCTGGGCCGAGCTGGTCTGCGAGTGGACGGAAGCGGGGGTGGCCCAGCCTCAAATCTACACCTTACTGGAAACCACCCTGGCCGCTCTGGACGACGGCCGGATCGACGGCGGCCCTTTGAGCATCATCTTCCTGATGCGGTTTCTGGACAGCTCAGGGTTTCGTCCCCGCCTGGACCAGTGCATCCGATGCGGCCTCTCCCTGGACCGGATGCCGGGGGGGCGGGTGGTCGTTGACATCGAAGGCGGCGGGCTGCTCTGCGGCGACTGCGGGCCGGCGGCCCGGCGGTCAATAACACTGGCCAAGGGGACGGTCAAACAGCTCCTCTGGGTCCGGGAAGGGGACTTCAGGCAGGCGGTCCGAATCCGGTTCGGCCCCCGGCCGCTGTCCGAAGGACAGACCTTTCTGGAAGGATTTGTCCCCTACCATCTGGGCCGGCCCCTCAAGAGCCTGGCATTTCTTCATCGTCTCCGGACCGGGGCTGACTATCAGACCCCGCCGCCCCCCGGCCGGACCTCGACGGCATGACGGAGGCGCACCCATGCTGCTGTTGATCGCGGTGGTCAGCCTGACCATCCTGATTTCGGCCAACTGCTCGCTGTACGAAGCTACCCTCTATTCCACCCGGATGGGGACCCTGGAGGCCGAAAAAACGGGTGGAATCCGGCGGACCAAGGCTCGGAAGATGATCGAGCTCAAGCGGAACATCACCGTTCCCCTGTCGGCCATCCTGATTTTAAACACCCTGGCCAACACGGCGGGGGCAACCATTGCCGGGATGTATGCTCACAAGTCGCTGGGGGCGGGCGCGGTGCCTGTCTTCTCCATCGTCTTCACCCTGGGCATCCTCTTTCTCGCTGAAATTATCCCCAAAACCATGGGAGCGGTTTACTGGCGGACCCTCTGGCCAACGGTGATCTGGCCGTTGACCCTGATGAAGTACGCCCTCTATCCGGCGATTCTGGTCACTCAGAAGCTCTCCGAGGTCCTGACCCGTCACGGGGGAACGGCCCCATCGGTGACCGAGGCCGACATCCTGGGGACCATCCAGCTCGGGGCCAAGCACGGCGAGATCTCCCAATGGGAAAGCCTGATGATCCACAATATCATCCAGTTGGAGACCCGGACAGTTAGAGACATCATGACCCCCCGGACGGTGATCTTCTCGTTGGACGAATCAACCACCGTGGCCGATGCCTTCGAGGAGGCCCGGAAGCGGGGTCACACCCGGATTCCCGTTTACCAGGGAGACCGGGAGAACGTGGTGGGCTACATCATGATGCACGAGCTGAGCACCGCCAAGATCCTCGAACCGCCGGAGACGCCGATATCGACTTTGCGGCACGCGGTCTCCGCCGTACCGGAGAGCATCAACTGCCTGGTCCTGCTGACGGAGTTTCTGAAAACCCGGCGACACATTGCCGTTGTCTGGGACGAATACGGCGGTCTGGCCGGCCTGGTCACCCTGGAGGACCTCATCGAAACGGTCCTCGGGGCGGAGATCGTGGATGAGAACGACTCGGTGGTGGACTTGCAGAAGCTGGCGCGGAACCGTCTCCATCAGCGGTTCTTCGCTGATTCCCCCGAGAGCGGGGGCGATTAGCCGGGTCCTGACCCGGCCCTTTGGACGGACACTGTGGACTGAACGGAGCCTGGAGAAAAAGATATGCAATACGATTTCAAAGGATTGAGTGAAACAGAGGTCAAACGGTCACGCGAGACCCACGGGAGCAACGCCCTCACTCCGCAGGAGGTGGACAGCTTTTGGGACAAGCTCCTGGAAAGCTTCAAGGATCCCATGATCGTGATCCTGCTGGTGGCCCTGGCCATCATCACCGTGCTGGCCCTGACCGGATTCGCCCATTGGTATGAAGGGGTGGGGATCGCCGCCGCCGTGGCCCTGGCCACCCTCGTCGCCACGGCCTCGGAGTTCAAAAACGAGCAGACCTTCCAGAAGCTCCAGGAGGAGGCCTCCAAGATCAACGTCAACGTCTTCCGGGACGGTCACATCCGGCCCCTGAAGATCGACGACATCGTGGTGGAGGACCTCATTTTACTCCAACCGGGGGATAAGATACCGGCCGACGGCCGGCTCCGGGCCGGGACCCTCAAGGTCCACCAGGCCGTCTTCACCGGAGAGGCCGAGCCGGTGAAAAAAACCGTGGGCGAGCCGGCCGAGGACTCCCCCCAACTGGACGACCCTCACGCCCTCTTCCGGGGCACCACCGTGGAGGACGGCGAGGCCGTCCTCGAGGTCAGGAAGGTGGGCGACGGGACCCGGTTTGGCGAGCTGGCCCGGGAGCTGACCGCCGAAGAGCGGATCGGCCCCCTCCGGGTGAAGCTGGCCCGGCTGGCTCAGGGGATCTCCAAGTTCGGCTACATCGGGGCCTCCTTTATCGCCGCCGCCTTTATCTTCAAGGCGGTGCTCATTGACAACGGCTTTGCCGGGGACCAGATCCTCGCCTACCTCGCCAACTGGCAGCGGGTGATCTACGACGTGACCACCGCCGCTATCCTGGCGGTGATCATCATCGTGGTGGCGGTCCCCGAGGGCCTGCCCATGATGATCGCCATCGTCCTGGCTCAGAACATGCGCAAACTCTTGAATTCTCATGTTCTGGTCCGGCAGTTGCTGGGGATCGAGACCGCGGGGAGCTTAAACATCCTCTTTTGTGACAAAACCGGGACCATCACCAAGGGCCAGCTCGAAGCCGTGGGCTTCATGGCGCTGGCGCCCGGAGGCGATCCCGGGACGGCGGAGCTGTCCACCTATTCCAAGATCGAGGAGGTCCCCGAGCATCTCCGGACCCGGCTGGATCTCTCCGTCCGGAAAACGTCCACCTGCGTTTTCGACCCGACCGCCGAGCGGGAGGATGCCTGCCTGGTGGGGGGCAACATGACTGAGCGGGCCCTGTTCCGGTTCATCCTGCCCGAGGCCGACTGGCGGGACGGGGGCCCGGCCGCCGAGGTCACCCGGCAGATCCCGTTCAACTCGATGCGAAAGTTTTCCGGGTCGGAGGTGGACTGGGAGGGGAGCCATCTGTCGCTGTTCAAGGGCGCCGCCGAGATCATCCTTGCCCGTTGCGGCGCCGTTATGGATGCCGATGGCGCGACCCACGACCTGTCCGAGGCCGCCCGGAGCCGGTTGACGGAAACCTTGAACGCCCGGGCCGACGAGGGATACCGGATCATTGCCGTGGCCATCGCAGAAGGGGAGATGGGCGAGTCCGAGGCGCTCCCCGACGGGCTTACCCTCCTGGGGTTCGTCTCCATCCGGGACGAGCTTCGGGAAGCGGCGCCGGGGGCCATTTCGACCCTCCGGAACGCCGGAGTCAAAGTGGTGATGCTCACCGGGGATAAGCTCGGCACGGCCCGGGCCATTGCCCGGGACGCCGGACTTCTGGACGCCGAGGCCGACGTGATCATGGAATCCTCGGACATGGCCAAGCTCGACGACGCGGACCTGAAGGAGACTCTCCCGGCCCTGAAGGTGATCGCCCGATGCCTGCCGTCGGATAAGAAGCGGCTGGTCCGGATCGCTCAGGAGATGGGCTATGTGGTGGGGATGACCGGTGATGGGGTCAACGACGCCCCGGCCCTCAACAACTGTGACGTCGGCTTCGGCATGGGCTCCGGCAGCGAGGTGGCCAAGGAGGCCTCTGAAATCGTCATCCTCGATGACAACGTCGAGTCCATCGTCAACGCGGTCCATTACGGCCGGACCATCTACCGGTCGATCCAGAAGTTCATCACCTTCCAGCTCACGGTAAACGTCGCCGCCATCCTGGTGGCCTTTCTAGGGCCGTTTCTCGGCTACCGGCTCCCCCTGACCATGATCCAGCTCCTCTGGATCAACCTGATCATGGACACCCTGGCGGCCCTGGCCTTCTCCGGTGAGCCCCCGCTGCCGCGGCACATGCGGGAGGCCCCCAAGCGCCGGGATGAGCCGATCATCGACCGGAACATGTGGTCGTCCATCCTCCTCAACGGACTGTTCATGACCGCCCTGTCGATCCTCTTTTTCGAATGGGGGGCGATCCGGTCGGCGTTTCATTCCGAAGCGGCGTTCTTGACCGGATTCTTCGGGTTCTTCGTCTTCATCAACAACTTCAACAAATTCAACGTCCGGGTGGAGGATTTCCGCCTCTTCCACCACATCCTGGACAACCGGGGATTTCTCCGGATCGTCGGCCTGATCTTCGGGGTTCAGATCCTGATGACCTATCTCGGCGGGACCATGTTCCGGACCGTGGCTCTCCAGCCCGGGGAATGGCTCCTGATCACCGCCATGGCCGCCGCCGTGGTGCCGTTCGACCTGGCGCGGAAGCTGATCCGGGATTTCAGGAGAACCTAAGGGCGGACCTGGACGTCCGCCCTCATCGTTATATACATTTATAACCGCCGGCCATGTTCATCGTTTGAGCCATTCAGGCTCGCCAGACCCC
>CAYNGG010000038.1:0-2917 GCA_964396575.1 uncultured Desulfobacteraceae bacterium
AATTAACCAACAGTATCATCCATCGGGGAAAGAAGGAGCTTTTGCCATGTACCTAGTGACCGCGAGCGAAATGCAGGAGATGGACCGCCGGACCATCGAGTCCTTCGGGATTCCGGGGCGGGTTCTCATGGAATGCGCCGGCCGGGGGGCAACCCGGTTTCTCAGGGAGACGATCCCCGGTATCGACCGCCGCCGTGTGGGGATCATGGCCGGCCGGGGCAACAACGGCGGCGACGGGTTCGTCATCGCCCGGTATCTTTTTGCGGCCGGAATCCGGGTTACCGTCTTTCTCCTGTCGGTTCGGGACCGGGTGAGCGGCGATGCCGCGGCCAACCTGGAGCTCCTCGACCCACTGGCCGCGCCGGTGGTCGAGCTGCCCGACGAGGCATCCTTTCAGGCGGCCCGTTCGACCCTGGCCCATCAGGAGGTCTGGGTGGACGCCATCCTCGGCACCGGCCTGAGCTCCGAAGTCCGGGGCTACTTCGCCAACGTGATCGACTTTCTCAATCATTCGGGAAAACCGGTCTTTGCCGTGGACATCCCGTCGGGCCTCCACGCCGACACCGGCCGGCCCCTGGGGGCCTGCGTCCGGGCGAAGGCCACCGCGACCTTTGCTCACGCCAAGATCGGCCACGCTCTCCAGCCGGGCGCGGACCTGAGCGGCGCCCTGTCGGTGATCGAGATCGGCATCCCGCCGTTTATCACCGAGGCGGTCGGACCCCGGCAGTATCTCCTCACCGAAGCCGATATCCGGGCCGCTCTGCCGTCCCGCCCGCCGGAGGCTCACAAGGGCCGGACCGGCCATCTCCTGGTCGTCGCCGGGAGCACCGGCAAGACCGGGGCCGCCGCCATGACCGCCACTTCGGCCATGCGGGCCGGGGCCGGGCTGGTAACTCTGGCGATCCCGGCATCCCTCAATTCGACGGTGGAGCCCCAGGTCACCGAGGCGATGACCCTGCCTTTACCCGACGGCGGAGACGGCTTTTTTGACGGGGCCGGGCTGACCGAGCTGTCGGACCGATACGATGCCGTCGATTGCCTGGCCATTGGTCCCGGAATCGGCACCGAGGACCTCACCGGCCAATTTCTCAGGGAGGTCCTGGCCGGCTGCCCGCTCCCGGCCGTGATCGACGCCGACGGGCTCAATCTCCTCGCTGATGACCCGGGCGTCCTGGCCGACCGGACCGCCCCGACGGTCCTAACCCCCCATCCGGGGGAGATGGCCCGGCTCACCGGGACGACGGCGGCCGATGTCCA
Organism: uncultured Desulfobacteraceae bacterium; assembly: GCA_964396575.1. GTDB lineage: Bacteria > Desulfobacterota > Desulfobacteria > Desulfobacterales > JAABSP01 > CAYNGG01. The sequence continues at coordinate 1,258 of CAYNGG010000038.1, forward strand.
GGCTGATCGGGTCGGCGCCGCCCGCCGGCTTGCCGTCGATCTCGGGGTCCATCTGGTCCTCAAAGGAGCCCGGACCGTCATCGCCGCGCCCGACGGCCGGGTCCGGGTGAATCCCACCGGCAACCCGGGCATGGCCTCGGGCGGCATGGGAGACGTTCTCACCGGAGTGATCGCCGGGTTTCTCACTCAGGGATTCGCCCCGGAAACCGCCTGCGCCCTCGGGGTTTATCTCCACGGAGCCGCCTCCGATCACCTGGCCAAAACCCGGGGGCCGTTCGGGTATCTCGCCTCGGAGGTGATGGCCGAGATCCCGGCTCAGGTCCGCCGGGTCGTTGACGGGGCGCCGTGACACCTGCATCCCGGCGCTTGACCTGCGCGACGGCGGAGGACACCCTTAACCTGGGGGCGGCCCTGGGGCGGAGCGCCGGTCCGGGGACCGTTATCGCCCTGACCGGCGATCTGGGGGCCGGGAAAACCGTTTTCGTCCAGGGCCTGGCAAAGGGGCTCGAAGTCCCCCCGTCGTTCTACGTGACCAGCCCCACCTACACCCTGATCAACGAGTATCCCGGGCGCCTGACCCTGTTCCACATCGATCTCTACCGGCTTGCCGGCGGTGAGGACCTCGATGAGCTGGGCCTGGAGGAGATCCTCCATGGCGACGGGGTGGTCGCCATTGAATGGCCCGACCGGCTGGCTCCGGGCGAGCTGCCCGCCGACCATCTCGCCGTGCGGATCGAGATCCCCGACCCTGAGCAGGAAGACGACGGGGACGGCCCCCGGCGGATCGAGATCCGGTCGGAGGGTGAAATGAGTCTTGAGGAATTCGAGGACGGGCTAAAAGGTGATGGCCTCCCATGAAGCAGCTCGACCCGGATCAGATCCGGTTCGCCCTCTTTCTGGCGGCGGTGATCCTGGTGAGTATCTGGATTCGGGGGGCGGTCTGGGAGTAGGCATTGTTGACGGCGGCGGAAGCCCCAACCGGAGCGGGGATATTCCTATCGAACCCGCACAAAAGCCCGCAAAACGATCTCGACGGATGGGACCCGTTGAAGGAAAATTTCGAAGACATCCCCGTTCTGGACACCGGCAGGCAGGGAAATCCGCACGGTACGAGATCGCCGTATCATTCCGGCCCCGTCGCAGCCAAAGCACGGAAATGGGCCTTCCCAGCCGGTGCCCCGGCATAACGGGCACCGGTCGAGCCAGGGGACCTCAAGATCAAAAGTCACGCCCCAGGCCGCTTCGGCCGGATTGAGGATCACCTCAACGTCCAGAAACCGACGCCCCCGGCAGCCGCTCCGCTGATAGGGCGGCGGCCCGTCATCCCAGCGATGCCGGCTTCGCCGGTGGGGCGCTGACCTTCCGCCAGATGGAGCGGACCGCCCACCGGAAGCCCGGCCGCCGTCGTCACCGGCCCGTTCCGCCCGCTCCAGCGACCGGTTGTAAGAGCGCCGCTGGTCAGGATCCGACAGCACTTCATAAGCCTCGTTGATATTTTGGAAATCGGGCGTCCCCGATTCACCGGCCAGATCCGGATGACATTGCTTGGCCAGACTTCGGTAGGCATCCCGGATGCCGTTCTGGCTGGCCTGTCGGGGGACGCCGAGGATCAGGTAGTAGTCCTTGGGGACCATGATCATCCTCCGATGGCTTGAAGGTG
>CAYNGG010000038.1:3017-15751 GCA_964396575.1 uncultured Desulfobacteraceae bacterium
CGGCTTGACGAGGGGCGTCAAAGCCGATAGAGTCCGCTTGCTCCGTCGAGCGGTGCCATCCGTTCCGCCGGACTGTTGCGACGATCCAGAACCCCTTTACCGTGTGAGATCCATGACCGACCCATCCTCCGACGCCGAGAAACGGGAGGCCTTCTCCCGCAAAATGACGGACATCCTGAACGGTGGCGCCATCAATCTGGCCATGGCCATCGGTTATCGAACCGGCCTGTTCGACGCCATGGACCGGCTTGACGCCCCCCGGACCGCGTCGGCCATTTCTGAGGCTGCCGGGCTGGCCGAGCGCTACGTCCGTGAATGGCTGGGCGTGATGGTCGCCGGGGGCATCGTCGAGCTTTTCCCGGACCCGGCCGACGACGACCGGTTTTTCCTGCCCAAGGCTCACGCCGATCTGATCACCCGCCGGGCCGGAAACGCCAACGTGGGGGTTTACACCCAGGAAATTCCGCTTCTGACCCGGTGTGCTCTGGAGCCGGTGGTCCGGGGGTTTGCCACCGGCGAAGGCGTTTTTTACGATCACTATCCCGGATTTCAATCCTTTATGGCCGAGCTGTCCAACGCCAAGCACCGGGAGGTCCTGGTGGACCGGTTTCTTCCCTCGGTGGACGGCGGCCGTCTGGTCAGTCGGCTGGAGGCGGGTATCTCGGTCTGTGATCTGGGATGCGCCGAAGGGGTGGCGGTCTTGCTCATGGCCGAAGCCTATCCCCGGAGCCGGTTTACCGGGATCGACATCTCGGAGACGGTCATCGAGATCGCCCGGGAAAGGGCGGCCCGCCAGGGGATTCAAAACGCGGCATTTGTCCAGGCGGACGCGGCGACATTGGCGGACAAGGGAGCCTTTATCGAAGCCTTCGACTACGTGACCGCTTTCGACGCGATCCACGACCAGACCCGGCCCCTCGAAGCCCTGACCGGCGTCCGGCGGATTCTCAAGCCGGGCGGGGCCTTTTCGATGATCGACATCGCCGCGGACTCGTCGCTGGCCGAAAACCTCGACCACCCCCTCGCCCCGTTTCTCTACACCGTCAGCCTCATGCACTGTATGCCGGTGGGGCTTGCCGACGGCGGCGCCGGGCTGGGCATGATGTGGGGCCGGCAACAGGCCGTCGCCCTGCTCCAGGCGGCCGGCTTTTCCGACGTGGACGTCCAGGAAATCCCCGACGACCCGTTCAATCTCCACTTTTTCTGTCGGAAGACCAACCCGGAAGACGGCTGATCCCCGCCCCGTGACGACCAGCGATCAGTAAACCCCGAGATCCCTCAGAATATCGTTAATGCCCATCTTTTTAGCCCGAATCATGAAAAATTCGGAAATGGTCGGCTCATACGGGCGGAACCGGAGGACCATCCTGGCCTCCCGGGGGGTTCGGCCGCCTTTCCTGTTGTTACAGGCCCGGCAAGAGGCCACGCAATTGTCAAAGCAGTCTTTCCCCCCTCGGGAGCGGGGAATGACGTGGTCGATGGTCAGCTTGCCGGTGCTTTCGCCGCAGTAGGCACATCGAAACCCGTCGCGGATCAAGACGTTCCGCTTGCTGAAAGGGACTTTGGACCGGTAGAGGGTTCGGATCAGCTTGATCAGCTTCAGGACGGACGGCAGCCGAAAGATCGCTCCCTCAGCGGTTCGAATGATGCGGTCCGAATAGGCCAGCACCTGAACCTTTTGCTTGGCCATGAGTCCCATGGCCCGTTTCCAGTTGACCACGTTCAAAAATGAATAATCTTGGTTCAACAGGATGCAGGTTGTCATGTTCTCCCTCGTCTGTGGTGATTGCCATTAAAACGCCATGGATCTCCTCCCGTCTCTCTGGCGTGGGGCCGGGCGGCATCGCCCCGGCTCGTATATCCTCAACATTGATGATTTTTCCGCGCAGACCTCCGAGGTTTCCAAATGTTTTGGAAACCTCGGAGGTCTCTAATCTAAAATCAAAAATCCAAATTCGACCGGCAGGCAATGGCGAAATCCTCCGGATAATGGCCGTTGATCCACCGGAGCTGAGCTTCCGTAAACGCGCCCGGCGACCCGGGCAGCTTGGGCAAAAACGAGTAGATCAGGCGGCCGGGGCCGGATAGATCGTCAAAGCGGCGGGAGCATTCAATGACCGTGACCATCCGCGCCCCCATCCGTTCCAAAGTCTGGACCGCCAGCCGGAGGCACCGGTCCAGAGCGGCCCGGGTCCGGTGGTCGGCTTCCAGAATGTTGCCCACCGGTTGAGTGGGCATCATCTGAAGCTCCCACTGGGATGTCTGGGCTTTGGGGACAAAGAGGATGACGCCGTCGTCCTCCCGGACCACCAGGTCAGCCGGCCGCCGGTCGTCGCCGTCCATCCGCCGGTTGCCCCGGATAGCCGCCAGATAGGCATCGAAGAAATCAGCCCCCGTCTCCCGGCGATACCGTCGAGCGAATTGAGTCATGAGGTCACCGCAAGCGTATTCCGGGAGCATTGCCCCGCCGTCGGCATCCGGTCCGGCCTCGGGAACCGCCCCCGGCAGGAGCGCATACTGCTGGTGGACCTGCTGGTGAGAGGCGTGGAGCCGGTAGCCGTTACCGGCGTAACCGAACCCGAAGTTCCACCCCCAGAGCGTCCCGGTGAATTTCAGCCGGGACCGGAGATCCTCGTCGGCCAGGGCCGAGAGGACCTCGCGCCGGAGAGCCTCCAGGGCTTCTCCGCTCAGGGTTCCCCGTTCCGTCGGCCGATGGATTCCCAGCTCGGCGGCCACCCGGAGATAGGTCCGCTGGTAGTAGAGATGACGCATTCCGGTCATGTCCGCCGACGACAGATCGGCGGCCCGGTACCGCACCGCGTCGTTGGCCATGTTGGCGGCATAATGGCCCCAGGGGATGTAGCTGTTGCGACGGAGGTATTCAAAGACGTGGCTGTCACCGCCCGCTCGGCCCCATTGCCCGACGATCTCGCTGTCGCCCTGGACGCCGGGACGAAGCACCATCGCATCCTTGTAAGCATCGGGCAGAGCCGGGTTGTTTCCCAGGGCCTCAAAAAGGGCCTTGTCGGTGATCCGGGGCCGCTTGCCCCCTCGGCCTAAATCCTCATAAGCCAGGCCGACGGGCCGGCCGGCCCGATCCTCTATAAACCGGCAGCAGGATTCGGCCAGGGGGATCAAGTCTTCGGGGTCCGTGCCGTTGACGGCCAGGCTGAGGCGAATCGGCCGGGGCAGTCGCGCCAGGAACGATTCAATGGAGGCCCCGTCGGGGAGCGTGTCGCCGAGCCATTCGCTCAGGACCGCCGACAGGGAGACATCCGGCCGGGGCGGCAGGGCGATCCGGGACGGATCCGCGGCCGTCCGGTCAGCGGCCGATTTGATGATGAAGGTCGCTCCCCGGAAGGGAAAGGGGTTGCGGACTTCGTAAACCGGGGCGCCGGCCGGCTCATCAACGTCGCCGGGAGGCAAATTCACCCGGTTATCGACCGTCCGGCCGCTGTCAAATCGACCGAGATCGGCGACCGGATCGTCCTCACGGCGATTTTCGACCGAATAGGCCGGCTGGTGAAGGCCGAAGCGAAACCGGCCGGCCGGGTCCACGCAGGTCTGAAGCGTCATGAATCCTCGGCTCCGATGATCAGCGGTTGAGGGGTCCCGGGGGCATTCACTCCCCCCCCGGATCGATTCGATGGCGATCGCATCGCCATGGTTATGCCCCAAACCGGCCCGGCTGTCAAAGGAATAGTATCACCGCCTACCCCCGATGACTATCGTGCCCATCCATGGGTGGGCAACTGGCCCGGCACCTGTGTTGCGCGGTTGGATGGACACTAAGTCGAAAAAGCCCCGGCGGGGACAGCCCCTTTTGAGGACCAACCGCCCTGCCCCGTCAAACCTGGCAGGTCGGGCAATACCGCGTCGGTCGATCGGCGATCCGGGTTTTCCGGATGGTCTCGCCGCAGATCGGGCAGGCGGCGTCATCGATATCCCGGCGGGGCGTCAGGAAGTAATCCGGCATCCGGTCCGGCTCGGCCCGGCAGTCGATGGCAATGCGCAGGACCTCCCGCATCTGATCGAAGACCCGGTCCACCAGCCCTCCGCTCAGCTTGGAAGCCTTTTTCTTGGGCCGGATGCCGGCATGGAAGAGAATCTCGTCGGCATAGACGTTCCCGATCCCGGCCACCGCCGACTGGTCGGTGAGGACCGACTTGATCATGGCGTCCCGTGAGGAGATGATCTCCCGAAAGCCGTCCGCGTCGAGATCCGGGGAGAGGGCGTCCGGCCCGAGTCCCTTGTGGCGGATGAACCAGGCGGGCTGACCCGCCGGCTCGATCCGCCCCAGTTTCCGCTTCGAGACATAGGCCAGCCGATACCCATTTTCAAAGGAAATGAGCATCCGGTCGAAGAGCGGCTTCTTGGTGGACTTCTTGAAGTATTTAAGGTAGCCGGTCATCCCGAAATGGAAGACGAGCCAGCACTCGTTTCCGTCAAGGGAGGCAAAGAGATATTTGCCATGGCGGTGGGTGGCTGAAAAGGTCTGGCCCGCCAGCCGAAGCTTCAGCTCCCGGCCCGTGACCCCTCCGAGGATCTGCTCGGGATAGACCTCCACCTCCTGAATGGGCTGGTGCAGGGCGGTGGCGTCAAAATAGCGTTTAAAAAGCTCGACATCGGGTAGCTCCGGCATGGTTTCCCCCTGTTTGGTTTCAGGTATCCCTCCCGGGCATCATCAAATGACCCGGTTGTCCCCCTCCACCTTATCCCCTCACCCATCTCCATGCCAATGGGGCCGATCCCCCAGATTCGCCAGGCCGATCCCATGGGTTGGTTTCCCCCCACCCCGACCGGCTCGCCGGATACACCCTTTCCGCGCAAAATATGGGGGACATCCCGGATTGCCGCCCCCCGCCGGTCCCGATAGGCTGTAAGGACGATATCGTCAACGGACGCCGACGTCAATGATGACCCGACACTCGATGGGAGAAATCATACGAGACCGCGCCCGCCGACTTCCGCCCGAGCCGGTGGACCCCGAGCGGAAAGAAGCCGCCGAGCGGGCCGTCCTGGGCACCCCGGGCCTCTTTTTCTGGATTCTGGTGGTCTTTGTTTGATCATTGCCATCGTGGCCGCCTATATCTAACGGCTGCCCATCCATGATTAGCCAATTTGCCCCATGTTGCACCGGGTCCGATCATAATTATTTTGAAATAAGGACGCAACGGGCGCCGATCCGGCTCCCGAATCGTCCGGCCGGCGCCCAAGCCGCCAGCCGGATGCAGCCCTGAAAGGAGGGATTCAACCATGATGACCAAAGACGATTGCCGCTACGAAGTCTTATCCAACTGGGCCGTGGGCGTGTTTCTGCTCTTCCTTGGCCTGGCTTTTTTGATCATCGGCGTCACGGTCCTGCCCATTATCGGGTTTGTCGTGGCCGTTCCCGCTCTGATGACCGGCGCCATCTTCATGCGCGCCCACCGGAGCGAGGAATGCCTGGTCAGCCAGGAATAACCGCTCCCCCGCCGGTGCCCCGACCCTGACCGGCTGACCATTAAATAGACTCAATTCAACGCCCGACGGGATGACCTTCCCGCCGGGCGTTTTGGGTTCCGGGGGATTTCAAAACATCCATCCCCCCCAACCGACGCAAATCCCCGCACCGGTCGCCATTTTCGCCGATGGCGCCTATGATGGACGCCTGGACCGTTCCCGAATCCGCCCGTTCTCCAGTTCCAGAACCCGGCTGGCGCCTTCGGCCACCGATGCCCGGTGGGTGATCATCAGAGTGGTCCGGCCCCGGGTCAGATCGGCCAGGGCGGATTGGACCACGGCCTCGGTGCCGGCGTCCAGGGCCGAGGTGGGCTCGTCGAGGATGAGGATCGCCGGGTTCTTTAGAAAGGCGCGGGCGATGGAGATCCGCTGGCGCTGCCCGGCGGACAGCCTCATGCCCCGCTCCCCCACCCGGGTTTCGTACCCATCGGGAAACCGCCGAATCTCATCGTGAATCCCCGCTGCCCGGGCCGCCTCTTCGATGGCCTCCGGGCCGGCGTCGGGCCGGGCGTGGCGGATGTTGTTGGCCACCGTGTCCTGAAAGAGAAAGATGTCCTGGGAGACAAAGCCGACCCGCCGGCGGAGCCAGCGGGTGTCGAGCCCGTCCAGGTCGATCCCGTCGATCCGGATTTGGCCGTCGGTCGGCCGGTGGAACTTGAGGAGAAGGTTGATCAGGGTGGTCTTGCCGGCACCCGACGGGCCGACCAGCGCCACCATCTCCCCGGGGTGGACCGTGACGGAGACGTCGGTCAGGACCGGTGAGCCCGGCTCGTAGGAAAAGGCGACGTTGTCAAAGCAGAGCTCCCCCCGCAGCGGGGCCTCCGGGATGATCCCGCCGACGGCCTCGTCGGCATCGTATTCCGGAGCGGCCCCGAAGAGCTCGGTGAGCCGCTCGGCGGCGGCGGCCACCGTCTGCATCATCAAAAACATACTGGAAAAGCTGTTGGCCAGGCCGGCCAGAAAGATCACATAGGACAAGAGCGCGGTCATGTCCCCGACCGTCATCCGATCGGCCCGGATCTCCCCGACGCTGAGCCAGACGACGATCAGGGCGGTGATCAGCTTGGTGGCCCGCATGGCATGGGAAGCCACGGCCCGGAGCACCGCCGATCGAATTCGGGTCCGGAACAGTCCCCGGAGCCGGCCGGCCACCCGCCGAACCGCGGCGCCTTCGGTGACGTTGGACTTGATGACCTCGGCCCCGGCCAGCATCTCCTGCATGTCCCGGCTCACCCGGGCCTGCCCTTCCATCTCCTGGTGGCTCACCGCCCGGAGCCTTCCCCCGAAAAAAGCGTTGATCCCGATCCAGGCCGGGATCAGGACGGCCAGCAGGAGCGTGATGGGGCGGCTCAGGGTCAAAATGATCCCGAAGCTGAAAAGGAAATAGAAGCCGTAGGTGATCATCTGGGGCAGCGCGGTGGAGAAGAAATACTGGAGCATGGCCACGTCGCCGGAGACCCGGGACATGAGATAGCCCACCTGCTTTTCCCGGATGAGCGACAGGGGGACCCGGAGGAGATGGTCGAAGAGCGCCGTCTGAATCCGGAAAGTGACCTCCTGCTGGAAGTGAAGGGTCAAAATGTTCTGGACGATGCCCAGGACTCCCATGATCAGGCCAACGCCCAGGATGATCAGAATCACCCGGTTGACGTCGGACAAGAGAACCGCCAACGGCTCGGCCAGAGACCCTAAGCCCAGGGGGGAAAGAAAGCGGGTCACCGCGTCAGCCCCCTCGCCTCCGATCACCAGGTCGATGATGATTTTTGAGGAGAGCGGCAGGAGCGCACCCAGGGCGCAGGTGAGGGCCGTGAGGATGATGGTGGCCAGCCCGAGGCGCCAGAGGGGACGGGCGAACTCGAGGAAAAACCGAATCTCCCGGCCGCCGAGCCGCCGGCCGGCCGGGGTCGGAGCCCTGAGAATCGCGGTCAGGTGGTCGCGGAGCGTCCGGATGGACATGAAATCGACCGGGTCAGGCCGTGGCCTCGAAGAGAATCGTCTCCTCGTAGAGGATGGCCTCCTCGCCGGTCTCGCCGGGTATGGAGGCCTCGAGGTCCCCCCACTCCGCCTCTTTGTACATGGCGTTGACCACCACGGCGAACATCGCCTCCACCAGCTCATAGGCCGTGACCCGGGGCGGGGTCACCTCGAGCCGGGCGATGGCCTCGTCGTGGCGGCGGATCTGTCCCTTGAGGTGAGCCAGGGTCCGGAGAAGAAGGATGATCTGCTGGCGGGTCTGGGGGGTGCTTTTGGGGACCCCGGTCCCGCTCTCCCACTTTTTCAGGTGCCGCTCGATCTCTTCGGCCGGGGACTGGAGCAGGTTTTTCCGGTTTTTGGTGCTGGTGAAGATGACTTGACTTTTAATGATCGACTGGATGGCCGTCAACAACGACCGCCGTTCGGCCATAAAGGTGTCGATGAGGTAGGTCAGGGCCGATTCCGGCGGGTGGACCGGGACCGATCGGAGACTGCCCTCCCGTCGCTCCAGTTTTTCCTTGAGCTCGGTGACCGCGCTGGCCCAGAAGGTCCGGCTGGCCTCCACGAACCCTTCGGAAAGGGGCCGGTTCTCGAGGGTCGTTTTCCGGATGGTGCTTTTGGTATGGAATAACAGCTTCCGGGTCCGCTCGAAAAGAAACTCCCCGGTGACGGTATAGTAGATCATGGCCACGGACGCCTGCCAGTCCTGGAGGTGGAGAATCCGGGGGAGATTCCCGAGGGTTTCCTCGAGCATGGCGTTGGGGAAGAGATGAGCCGGGGTGGCATAGGCCGGAGTGCCGGCCAGCAGCGGCTGAGGGATGCCGTTCGCGGTGCCGGCGGAAAAATCCACGGCGGTTTCGAAGTCGATGAGCCCCAGGGAGGACTCCTCGGTGGACTGGAGATGGTGAGGGTGCCGGGAGCTGTCGGCCACCACGAAAAGGTTGTCCGGCTTGAGGTCCCGGATGGCGATCTTCCGCTCGTTCAGGGTGGCCAAAAGCGTCAGGATGTTGGAGATAATCCCGGACATCTGGGGCCGATGCTGCTGAAAGGTCCGCTGGTAGATGTGGGTGAAGACCGCCTTGCGGTAGGCGCTCACCGTGCCCTTGTGCTCGGTGATGACCTCCTTGAGCGCCGAGTTGAGGCCCGAAACGAAATCAGGCGGGAGGCCCCCCCCGCTCTCCGTAACTTCGCCTTCGGCCAGATGAGCCAGAAACCATTCCTGCTTCTGATAGGCCGATATCGATGCTGACAGGTTATGCTCCTTGAGCAGAGGCGTGATCCGGGCTTCATAAACGGAGTAGAGCTTGTTCATGTCGAAGCAGACCGTCAAGAGCTCGGATCCGTACTTTTCCTCGAACTCCAGGATATCCCAGAGGAGGTTGTGGGAGCCGATGATCTCCTTGCGCATCTTTTCCCGGAACATCTCCCGGTCGTGCATCCCCTCGACCACCTGGGAAAGGAAGGCATACTTGGACAGGTCCATGAAGAAGGCGAAGCCATCGTCGATTTTCAGATACCGCTGGTAGCTCGGGTTGTGCTTGAGCCAGGCGATGTACCGGCGCTCCACCTCGGCCGGGGGCAGGGAGCCCATGTCCGGGAGCGGATGAATCTTCCGGAGCAGGGCGGTGACGCCCGGAGCCACGAACTCGATATCGGGGGCGAGCTTTTCGGCGATCCGGGCTTCGGCCCGGATGCTGTTGACATACTCCCCGAAATCCCGGATGGGAGCGGGGGGGACCTTGACCACCAGAAGGGTGTCGTAGATGACCTTGAAGCACTTGCTCTTGCTGGCCCGGGTCTTGGTTTTGGTGGTGGGGGGTTTTCCGCCGCCGGCCGACCGGCTGGGCTCCTCGTCGCCGATCAGGGCCACGCTCATCCGCCGGCTCTCCCATCGGCCCTGATGGCGAATCCGCAGCTCGAATACATACCGGGTACCTTCCACCGCCACTCGAGCCACCCGGACGGGAGCCATGGGTTTGGCACCGGTCTGGAGCCGGAAGAGGTTGAGGAAGAACTTGACGATACCCTCTCGGTCCCGCTCCGCCTCGGTTTTCCGGGAATCCTGAGCCTGCCCTTGGTCTGATTTCATGAGTGTGACATGTGTACGCAATAGAGCCAATCGCCTCCGCTCCAAACCGCCGTCCGGTCGGAGGCCCCGGCCGAAAAAGAATTCGATACCCAACGTGACTTTCCTATGATATGAAGCCAACTCCGATATTTCAAGATAATTTTTCAGCACTTTGGAGGCGCGGATGGAAGACGGCGGCGGCCGGCGGGACAAACGGGACCGAATGCGGGGCTTGATCATCGGCACGGCCGTCGGGGATGCCCTGGGTCTGCCGGGTGAGGGGATCGGCCCGAATCGGGCGGCGCGGCTCTTCCCGGGGCGCCCCGGTTATCGGTTCCCGCCGCCTTACGGCCGGGGCGGCCGGGAAGGGCTCCCATGATCCCCCGGACGCCGAGCCTCGAGGCCCTCGAAGCCCTCTACCGGGCCTACAACCGGCCCGAATTCGTCTCCCCGGACCCGCTCCAGTTTCTCTACGACTACCCGGATGTGGACGACCGGGAGATTGTCGGGCTGGTGGCCGCCTGCCTGGCTTATGGCCGGGTGGCGGGGATCATCCGGAGCGTGGGGAAGGTTCTCGACTGTCTGGGCACCTCGCCCCGCCGGTGCCTCGAGTCCGTCTCCCACCGGACCCTCCGGCGCCGCCTGGACGGGTTTGTCCACCGGTTTGCCACTGGCGAGCAGATGGCCGGGCTGCTGACCGGGATGGCGGGGGTGATCGCCGACCACGGGTCCCTCCGGGCCGCCTTCGATGCCGGAGCCGACCCGGAGGCCCCGGCCTCCATCCCGGCCCTGGGGAGGTTTGTGGACCGGATCACGGCGGCCTCCCCGGCGGCGCCGGGCCATCTCCTGCCCCGGCCGGAGCGGGGGAGTGCCTGCAAGCGGCTTCACCTCTACCTCCGCTGGATGGTCCGGCGGGATGCCGTGGACCCCGGAGGCTGGGAAGGGGTGATCCGCCCCGCCGACCTGATCATCCCCCTCGACGTCCATATTGGGCGGATCGGCCGGGCTTATGGGTTTACGTCCCGGCGGGCGGATGACTGCCGGACGGCCCTCGAGATCACCGCCGGGTTCGCGGCGCTCCGGCCCGACGACCCGGTCCGCTACGACTTTGCCCTCACCCGGCCCGGCATCCGGGGAGATGGGGACCCGGCGGTCCGTTCCGGCGGTCGGGAGTAACTTTGTTACTCCGGCTTTCGACCCATTTATCCCCGGAGAGAATCCTCATTCCCATTAACGGAATGATATTACCAAGAAGTTGTTGACATGCCCCCCTGGGTGTTCTATACCCCATGAGTTATTGGGAGTAACTTTGTTACTCAGCAGGACAGCGAACCCCAGGCAAGGAGAACATCACGAGATGGTAGAATTCGCCTACGAGGAAATCCTTCCCACCGGGGAGGACAGCACGGAATACCGACTGCTCACGACCGACCATCTGGAGGTCGGACAATTCGAGGGGACCGAGGTTTTAAAGGTCGCCCCGGCCGGGCTGACGCTCCTGGCCCGGACGGCCTTCACCGACGTCGCCCACCTCTTGCGGCCGAGCCATCTCCAGTCATTGGCCCGGATTCTCGATGATCCCGAAAGCTCCGACAACGACCGGTATGTGGCCATCGAGATGCTCAAGAACGCGGTCATCTCAGCCGAAGGCGTCTTTCCCATGTGCCAGGACACGGGCACGGGGGTGATCATCGGCAAAAAAGGCCAGGCGGTCTGGACCGGGGCCGACGATGCCGAGGCCCTTTCCCGGGGCGTGTTCGATGCCTACACCGAGGGCAACCTCCGCTATTCCCAGAACGCGCCGTTGACCCTCTATGAAGAAAAGAACACCGGCTGCAACCTTCCGGCTCAGATCGAGCTCTACGCCGTGCCGGGGGATGCCTATAAATTCCTCTTTATCGCCAAGGGCGGCGGGTCGGCCAACAAGACTTATCTCTACCAGGAGACCAAGGCGGTCCTTAACCCGGCCACCCTGGTCGGTTTCCTGACCGACAAGATGCGGACCCTGGGGACCGCCGCCTGTCCGCCCTATCACCTGGCCTTTGTGATCGGCGGGACCTCGGCCGAATTCAATCTCAAGACGGTCAAGCTCGCCTCGGCCGGCTACCTCGACGGCCTGCCCACGGGGGGCAGCCCGACCGGCCGGGGATTTCGGGACCTGGAGCTGGAACAACAGCTTCACGAGGCATCCCGAAAGCTGGGGCTCGGGGCCCAGTTCGGCGGGACCGCCTTCTGCCACGATGTCCGGGTGGTCCGGCTCCCGAGGCACGGGGCGTCCTGCCCCATCGGCATGGGGGTGTCGTGCAGCGCCGACCGGAACATCAAGGCCAGGATCACCCGGGACGGGATCTTCCTGGAAAAGCTGGAGACCAACCCGGCCCGGTATCTCCCCAAGGACGTCGAAATCGGCGAGGGCGCCGTGGAGATCGACCTCAACCGGCCCATGGACGAGATCCGGGCGACCCTCGGGCAATACCCGGTGGCCACCCGGCTCAAGCTCTCCGGGAAAATCATCGTGGGCCGGGACATCGCTCACGCCAAGCTCAAGGAACGGCTCGACAACGGCGAGGACCTGCCCCAGTACCTCAAGGATCACATCATTTACTACGCCGGACCGGCCAAGACCCCGCCGGGGCACGCATCCGGGGCCTTCGGGCCCACCACCGCCGGCCGGATGGACTCCTATGTGCCGATCTTCCAGGCCCGGGGCGGATCCATGGTGATGCTGGCCAAGGGAAACCGGTCGGAGGTCGTCACCGAGTCCTGCCGGAAATACGGCGGCTTTTACCTGGGCTCCATCGGCGGCCCGGCCGCCCGGCTGGGGCGGGACTGCATCACCGGGATGACGCTTTTGGAGTACCCCGAGCTGGGGATGGAGGCCATATACGAGATCACCGTGAAGGACTTTCCGGCCTTTATCATCGTGGACGACAAGGGCAACGACTTCTTCGAGGGGCTGATGTAGGCGGCGGCGATGTTAAGCTAGTGTCCATCCAGAAATCGGAAAGTTTGGTCGAGATGGAGGCGCGCGAAAAATTTTACCGCGGGCATATGTCTGATATTTCGAGGATAAAATTTTGAGCGCAACGCGGATATCGGGCAAAATGGCCATTTATGGATGGGCACTAAGCTAAGGGATGTGCTGGTTATGCATGTAGAAGACTATTTTGAAACAATCGCTCAAGATGAT
>CAYNGG010000039.1:0-8263 GCA_964396575.1 uncultured Desulfobacteraceae bacterium
CGGGGCCGGCCCGCAATCACCACCGGGCATGAAAATGTATGTTCAAGATAAAAAACAGAAAAAATCTGCGAAAATCTGCGTAATCCGCGGATAAAATGTATGTTCACGATAAGATTTCACACGGTGTTTCAGCGAAAACAGGAAAAGACAACACCATATTGACCATTGCCAGCAAAACAAAAACCTTACTCAATTTCATTTCTTCATTTCTCCTTTACAATTTAAGAATTAAGGGGCTAATGAAAAAGTCAGCGGCAGCGTGGCCGTAGCGCAGCGGAGGGCACGCTGTCCGCTGGACTGTTTAGTTGGGCGTCGTGTTGATCTGATTTTTCAAAAAGCGATATTTGCCTTGAAGATTTTTTGTCTTTATGAACATGATGACCATATAGGGATGAAACGGCCTCTTCAAACCTTCTTAAAGCATTCTCGTGATTATTTAAAAACCACTTCTTGTGATTCTCAAGGTATTTTTCACGAATATCGGGGCGTCGCAAGTCTAAAGGTACTCTCTCCATTCTTGGATCAATGCTGTCAAATCCAAAAAATTCTTTTGCCAAACGTTCTTTAATCATTTTGATATATTCGGGATTTATTTCAATTCCCGTCACATTTCTATCAAGTTGCTGACATACACGAAGAGTTGTTCCACTACCAGCGAATGGGTCAAGAACGAGATCGCCAATATCCGAAGACGCCAGAACCATCCGCTCAATAAGGCCTTCCGGTTTCTGAGTTGGGTGATTTTGCCGGTTTCCATTACAGTAGTGGACATGTGAAAATTCCCATACATCGCCTGGATTTGCCCCTCTCATATTGTTTCTTTCTCGATAGTATTTCTGGGGTACACGGACGGGATCAAGATTAAATTTTGGCTTTTGGGATTTCGTAAACATTAAAATATCGTCATGACGGGGGGAAAAGCCTTTTGTTTTTCCCATACCCTGGGTGTAGTGCCACACAATCCAACTGTTGAAAAACATCTGTAATTCACGATCAAGAATGTCATATAAGTACGAAATGAAACGAAATCCCATGAATACATAGATCGTTCCTGCCGGGCTTAGAATTCGGTTAGCTTCTCTTAACCATTTACGAGAAAATTCAAGGTATTCGTCCAATCCTTTAATATCATGGTTATTACCATAATCTTTGCCGAGGTTATAAGGCGGATCCGCAATAATAAGATCAACAGAGGAAGATTTTATTTTAGGCAATTCCTCAATTGCGTCGCCGGTTACTATATTAGTACTATCCATCTATTTTTATCCATCCATTCTTGGCTGCTAAAACCAACCATTGCTCAAAACCTCTACGCGAATTTATAAACTTTTTATCAAGTAACTGACAGAATTCCCATGTTGTACGCTGTGTCAATGTGACATAGTGAATGTCTCTTACCTGGATTTGTCCAGTACCAAGAGCTGGGTTATAACTAAGATCAGAACTTGAAAGGTATTTTAAGTCATACGCATTGTGGCCCACAACTTCCATTATGCCATCCATCAAATCTGTATCACTGTTTTTCGTTGAGTAAACACGATGCTTTAGAGAGAGTATTATAAAAATATAATCAGGGTTTTCCACATAGGCTGTTCTTATTCTCTTGAACGATGTAATGTTCGGTGATTTTCCGCTTGACTCAAAATCTTCAGATGTTGCCTTAACATCAACTTCGGCGGTGACACCAGATTCAATCTTGCGCTGCATTCTAAACTGAAGTATAATATCAGCCATATGCAGACGTTGTTGGGCTTCGACATTTATAAGTCGGTACTTGTTGTTTTTATCTTCCATTATATCATAAAACATCTCGCACGCCCATGTCTCAACCATCGGCCCCGCAATTTTATTAATATTTTCCATGGGAAGGCCTAATTTTAAATTTGTATTGACAATTATCTGATTTCTCCCATCATCAATGGCTGCCTGTATAATCTCTTCGATTGAAGTCGCTACAAATGAAGAGCATTCTGCATAGTCTTCACATTGCTGAGGGATTTTGAAAGTAAGGTTTTCATAATTCATAAATAAGTCTCTTTTCTATCTTGAAGCCCAACTACCGGTTGACCGACCGGGCCGGGAAAATCCAGCGCACGGGCTGTCTATTCCCAAAGAACTTTCATATACCGATAAATCAATAGGATGGCAAGGAAAGATTTGGATTTCCGGGGTTGATCGGGCCGGCGGGATCAGGCGTCGGCCGGATCGTCTCCCCGATGGAGGTCGAAGAGCACGTCGTTTTCCCGATAGGACTGCTCGATCTTCTCCTGGTGAGCGCCTACCGCCTCGGGCCGCCGTCGAGCCAGTTCCAGGACCAGATGATTGATGAGGCAGCAGAGGGTCGTGGGATTCCCGACGATGTTGAAATGGCGGGATGGGGCCACCAGGCGCTCATGGGAAAACCCGAGGAGGGGGCAGAGGGCGCTGTCGGTGATGACCACCAGGGTCTGGCCCAGGCGGCGGATGTGCTTGGCCACCCGGATCAGCTCGGTGGGATACCGCGACGTGGCCAGGATCACCGCCAGACTCTCCGGATCGGCCACGGCCAGCCGGTCGAGGCAGGTGCTGTCGCTCCCTTTCATAATGGAGACATCCGGGCGGACTTTCATGAGGGACCAGCCCATATAGTAGGCCAGAGTGTAGGAGAGGCGGGAGCCGATGACGTGGACGGACGGATGCCGGTCGAGCCGGTTCACCACCCGCTCGACCGCCTTCCGGTCCAGATTGTCCAGAAGTTGGCGGAGGTTGTCGATCTCCCGCGAGATGAGCCAGCGGGCCGGGTCGGGCTCCGATGAACCGGCGGCGGTGAGTCCGATCCGGTCGAGCAGGGTCGGCTCCGTGTCCATGCAGTCCCGGAGGACCTGGAGAAACTCCGTGTAGCCGGTAAATCCGATCCGGGTCACGAACCGGATCACCGTGGCTTCGCTGACCCCGGCGGAGCCTGCCAGCTCCCGGGTGCTCATGAAGACCACCTTCCTGGGATGGAACCGGATGAAGTCGGCGAGCATCCGGGCCTTGGGGGTGAGCCCGGCGTGGAGCTCGGCAATCCGATCCAGGGGGGATTGGGGCGGATGAGTGGGCGTTGGCGATGCCATGGGGTCCTCGCTTTCCGGGGTTGGGGACGGCGGATGAAACACCACTTGTCATTGCATCCTCTGTTCTGTTTGTATCCCAATTCGTCAAGTTCTTCAATTTTTTTCTGATTTGATAAAAATCCGAAAAAGGGCCTTGACAGAATTCGTTTCATATGAAATGAAATGCTTCATCAGTTATCGCCCGTACCGGCCGACCGGGCCGGGTGGATGAAATGACCTTTTGCAATCAGGAGCGGGTATGTTTGGGAGATACAAGCGACTTTGGAAGAAACCGCCGTGGAAATCCGCCTATGACGCGGTGATCATTGGCGGGGGGCTCCACGGTCTGGCCACTGCCTATTTTCTGGCCCGGGACCACGGCATGACCGACGTCGCGGTGATCGAAAAACGCCACATCGGCTTTGGCGGGGCCGGACGGAACACCGCCATCGTCCGGGCCAACCAGCGGACTCAGGAAAACATCCGCCTTTATGACGAGGGCTTGAAGCTCTGGCCGACGCTCACCGCCGAGCTGGACTTCAACCTGATGTTCCACAACTGCGGGAACCTGAACCTGGCCCACAGCGAAGCCGCCATGGGCGCCATGCGGATGACGGTGGCATCGGCTCAGTTTTGCGGGGTCAAAAGCGAGCTCCTGGACGCTAAGGCTTGCAAATCCGTGGTCCCGGCCCTGGACATCTCCGACCGGCTCCGGTTTCCCATTTTCGGGGGGATGTACCACCCGCCCGGCGGGATTCTCCGCCATGACGCGGTGGTCTGGGGGCTGGCCAAAGGAGCGGCCCGGCGCGGAATCCACATCCATCAGGGCACCGAGGTGACCGGGATCGATGTCGAGGACGGCCGGGTGGTCGGCGTCGAGACGGACCGGGGACGGATCGCCACCCGGCGGGTGGTCAACGCCGCCGGGGCCTATGCCACCCTTCTTTCCCGAATGGTCGGCATCCGGCTGCCCATCAGCGTTCTGACCATCCAGGCGATGGTCACTCAGCCGCTGAAGCCCTTGCTCCACCACGTGGTGTCATCAGGGGCCTACCATTGTTACGCCAACCAGACCCTCAAGGGAGAGATCGCCACCGGGGCTCACATGGACCCCTGGCCCAACTACACCACCGGGACCACCGCCCACTATATCAAGCATCAGGCCGAGGCCCTGACCGAGATGATGCCCTGCTTCAAGGGGGTCAAATTCATGCGGATCTGGGGCGGGCTGGCCGACATGACCCCGGACATGGCCCCCATCATCGACGGCAACGATCCCATCGAGGGCTACTATTTCGACTGTGGCTGGGGCTATTTCGGGTTCAAGTCGGCGCCGATCACCGGGCGTTATCTGGCTCAGTTTGTGGCCACCGAGACCTGTCCCGACATCCTGAAACCCTTTACCCTCCGCCGGTACGAGGCGCATCGGCTGATGGGCGAGATCGCCACCCCCGTAAGCTACGGGCCGTGGAACTAGCGCAAGCGAGGAAGGGAGTCATGTCGCTGATCATCAACTGCCCGATTTGCGGGCGGCGAAACGGATACGAGTTCCGCTTCGGCGGAGAGGACCACGGCCCCCGGCCCGACGGCCCGCTCACCCCCGAAGCCTGGTGTGACCATGTTCACCTGCGGGATAACGTCGGCGGGGTCCAGACCGAGTGGTGGTACCACCGGGACGGCTGCGGGAGCTGGTTTACCATTCGCCGGGACACCCTGGCCAATCGACGGGTAACCGAACCGGAGGACCGATCATGAGCCGACTGACGAGACTGCCGACCCTCCGGGTGGCCCCGGAAAAGAGCCTGACCTTTACCTACCGGGGGCGAAAGCAGCAGGGCCTTTCGGGCGATACCCTGGCCACGGCCCTGTTCGCCAACGGCGTCCGGATCTTCTCCCGGAGCCTCAAGTATCACCGGCCCCGGGGCCTTTACAGCATGGACGGGGAGTCGGCCAACACTTACATGGCCGTTGATGGGGAGCCCAACGTTTGCGCCGAGACCACGCCGCTCCGTGAGGGGATGACCGTCCGGCCCCAGAACGTCAAAGGGAGCCCCGAATTCGACCTCATGGGGTTCATGGACCGGTTCGACTGGGCCATGCCGGCCGGCTTTTTCTACCGGATGTTCCACAAGCCCTACGCCCTCTGGCCGACCTTTAGCCGATTCATCCGGCGGGCCGCCGGCACCGGGGTGGTCCGGCCGGAGGACTCGCTTGCGGGGCGGTTTGACGAGCGGTATCCGACCGCCGACGTCTGTGTCATCGGCGGCGGACCGGCCGGGATTGCCTCGGCGGTCGCGGCGGCCGGCGCCGGGTGCCGGACCATCCTCCTGGAGCGCCGGCCCTGGCTGGGCGGCTGCTTCGATCACCGGGCCGCTGAATCCGCCCCTGGCGTCCCGCTTTACACCCGGGCCCGAAAGCTTTCGGACGAGGCGATGGGTGCCGGAGACCGGCTCCAGGTCTTGACCGGGACCCGGGCCGTGGGCGTCTATGGCCCGGGGATGGTCACCGCCGTTCAGACCGGCGGGCCGGAAGCGGCTTTTGACGAGCGGTACCTGGAGATCCGGACCCGGAGCGTCGTGGTGGCCACCGGCTGTATCGAGCGGCCTTTGCTTTTCGACCACAACGAGCGGCCCGGGGTCATGCAGCCCGGATGCGCTCAGCGGCTGATGCGGACCTACGGCCTCAGACCCGGCGAGGCGGCGGTCTTTTCCGTCGGTCACGACCTGGGCCTGGAGATCGCCGTGGATCTGGCCGACCTGGGCCTGTCGATTCTCGCGGTGGCCGACAGCCGGCGCGACGGGCAGGACCCGGCTTGGGTTGAAGCCCTGGCCGACCGGAAAATTCCCTTCTACCGGGGATGGGTGGCTGCCGAGGCTAAGGGAGGAAAGCAGGTTCAGGGCGTGACTCTTAAGACGGTTGAAGGGACGGTGACCAAAACCTTTGAGTGCGACCTCATCGCCGCCTCCGCCGGGCTCACCCCGGTGACCGGTCCTCTGAGTTTGGCCGGAGCCCGGCTCGACTACGACCTCCACACCGGCTGGTTTCTGCCGGTTGATATCCCCGAGGGCATCCACGCCGCCGGGCGGCTGATGGGGTTTCATGACCCCGATGCGGTGGAAGCCGCCGGCCGGCTGGCCGGTTTGGCCGCGGCCCGGGACGCCGGCGCCGATGTTTTCGATCCCCTGGCCGATGCTCAGGCGCGGCTGGACGACCTTCCCGGCTCTCCCCGGGGCGCCAAGCTGGTGATGGCCCCGGTCAAGGGGCGGAAGACCTTTGTCTGCTTCGACGAGGACACCACCGTCAAAAACGTCCGCCAGGCTTTCGACATGGGCTTTGACGCGGTGGAGCTCTCCAAGCGGTTCACCGCCGCCGGCACCGGGCCGGGGCAGGGCGGCATTCCCGGCCACAATCTCCCGCTCATCCTGGCCCAGCTCCACGGAGACGCCCGGGTGACGGCTCGCCCGTCCACGGTCCGGCCGCCCCTGGTCCCAACCCTCCTGGCTGCCTACGCGGGCACGGCTCACGACATGGTGAAAAGAACCCCGGCCCACGAGGCTCAGGCGGCCGACGGGGCGGTCTTCCGCCGGGTGGGGGTCTGGCGGCGGGCCCGGTACTTCTCCAAGGACTTGAGCGCCCGTGAAGAAATCGCGACGGTCCGGAACGCCCTGGGGATCATCGATGTCTCCACCCTCGGCAAGTTCCGGGTCTTCGGGCCGGACTCAAAGAAGGCTCTGGACCGGGTTTACGTGAGCGACATGAGGGAGGTCCGCGAAGGCCGGGGCCGGTATTCGGCCATGGTCAACGAGGACGCCTGCCTGGTCGATGACGGGGTGGTCATCCGGACCGGTGAATCCGACTACTATCTGACCACATCCACGGGCCGGGCCGGGATGACCGCTGAGTGGCTCCGGTATCACACCCGCTATGATGGGTGGGATTTTCACATCGTCAACCTCACCGACGCCTTCGGAGCCATCAACCTGGCCGGCCCCAAGGCCCGGGAAATCCTCCGGAAGCTGACCGATGCCGACCTGTCCAATTCGGCCTTTCCCTTCATGGGGTGGCGGGATCTCACTCTGGACGGCCGGATTCCGGCCCGGGCTTTCCGGCTGGGCTTCGTGGGCGAGCTCTCCTATGAGCTTCACCTCCCGGCATCCTGGATGGAGGCGGTCTGGGCCATGCTCCTCGAAGCCGGTCGGGATTACGGTATCCGACCTTTTGGCCTGGAGGCTCAGAACACCCTTCGGCTGGAAAAGGGGCACGTGATCATCGGGCAGGAGTCGGAGATCCGGACCACCCTCCACGACCTCGGGCTGTCTTTCCTCTGGCACCGCCACAAGGACGGGTGGACCGTGGGGGACGAGGCCCTCCGGCACACTGAAAATCAGCCGGACCGCTTGAAGCTAGCGGGCTTCGAGATGGGGCCGGGGCAACGTCCTCCCAAGGACGGCTCGATCATCGTCGATGATGATCAGTCGATCATCCGGGGGCATGTCTGCACGGCCCGCCGGAGCGTCGCGCTGGGGGACAAGGCCATCGGCCTGGCTCTGGTTCACGAGTCCCTGGCGGCGGAGGGCAGCCGGCTGGCCATCATGGAGGACAACGCCGGTGAGGCCCGGCTGGAGGGCACTGTCGTGCCCACGCCGTTTTATGATCCCGAAGGCGAGCGCCTGAAATGTTAGAGGGGAGCCGAGAGACCATGGAAACTGATCTGAGACAGTCGCCGGTCCGCTTTCAGGCGGTCCCGGCGGAAACCGAACGGCGGGGCGACTGGGAGGTGGTCCGGCGCTACCGCGACGAAGGGGCCGGTCCCCATCTCGTCGATTTAAGCCATATACCCCGCTGGGACGTCCAGGACCGGGACCTGTCCGCCATCCGGCCGGCCGGGCAATGGATCCCCGAGACGGCCGGCACCTGTCATCTCCAAAGCGGGGTTCTGATCAACCGGATGAACCGGACCCAGGCAGCCGTCTGGTATTTGAGCTCGGAGGAGACGGCGGCGCCCGACGGGCCGGCCGTCACTGATGTCACCGACGCCACCTGCCTCCTGGCGGTGTTGGGGGAAGCGGCCCGGTCGATTCTGGAGAAGGTCAGCAGCCTCGACCTGGCCGATCCGGACCGCCGGCCGCCGTTTCTGGTTCAGGGGCCGGTGTCCCATGTGCCCGGTCAGGTGGTGGTCCTGGGGGCGG
>CAYNGG010000039.1:8363-15694 GCA_964396575.1 uncultured Desulfobacteraceae bacterium
GGCGTGCTGATGGCGGTCTCCCGTGGATATGGGGAGTCCATGGTGGCGGCCCTGATGGAGGCCGGGGCCGAATGGGGGATGCGCCCGGCCGGAGAAGCGACCTTTACGGACTGGCTGGCGCGGTGCGAAACCGCGGCAAGGCCGAATGGGAGGGAAACGCCATGAAAACGGAACAGGTGGCGGAATCGAAACGGCTTCTCGGGGAGGAGACGGTGGATATGCTCACGCGGGTCCACGAAGACGCCCTCTGGATGCTGGAAAACATGGGCGTGGGCTGCAAGCAGCCGGAGATCTTGAACGCTTTCCGACGGCATGAAGCCGACGGCGGGGCGATCATCTACGAGGATCGGATTTATCTGACGGGCGACCTGGTAGCCAGGTGCCTCGAAACGGTGCCGGGGATCGACTCGTTTTTCGTCCCCAAAAACAGCTTTTTCGTCGGCGGGACGGCCCCCTATGTTTACGATGATGAAGCGGGGGAAGGCGGAGTGATGCCCCGGTCCGGCCATGTCATCCGGATCGCCAAGACCGCCCGGAAAAACAAGGCCGTGGCCGGGATGGGCCGGGGGGTCAAGCTCAAGGACGAGGTGCTCCAGATGAACATCATGACGGAGCACTGCGATAAGCCCATGTACTTCGCGGTGACCAATGACCGGGCTCTGGCCCGGGCCGAGGAGATCTATCGAAGCGGGCGGGAGAACATCATGATCGTCTTCTGCCTCACCCGGCCCCCGCTCCAGGTCAACGAGAATTTCTCGGAGCATTTCTATAAAGTGGTCAAGGCCGGCCTGCCGGTCTTCGTCTCGGCCATGCCCATGGCCGGGATCAGCGCGCCCTTCTGCTTCAACGGCGTTCTGACCATGACCCACGCCGAGGTGCTTTTCGGGATCTGCGCGGCCCAGCTCATCAATCCGGGGATCACCTGCATCCACGCCGGCTTTCCCACCATCGCCGACCCCCGGATCGAATACAACCCCAATTACGGGCTCATCAGCCACAACCTGTTGAACATCCTGATGTCTCATCTCAACATGATGCTCGATTTGCCCACCTGTCAGAGCGCGGGGACCACTCACGAGGAGCACCCCACCGAGCGGGCTTATCTCGATTCCCGGGTGGGCCAATCCCTCTGCCGGAAGTACGGATTCCACATGATCCGCCATCCCTTCGCCTTTCTCCGGTACCTCATCGACTTCTCCTTTGCCAAGCTCGATCGGGGCATCGAGATCGCCGGGGAGATCACGGCCGATGACGCCCCGGATGTGGTGATGCCGGGGTATGACCCGAGGGGGATGGAATCGATCCAGCGGACCGGCCTGGGGATGTACCTCGATGACCCCTTGACCACGGCCAACTTCGGCAAGGTCTTTGTTTACTGAGGGTTCATCCGGAAACCGGGGATCGCGATGGGCACGACGGCAAGATGCCGTCGCCACGGCCTTTCCAGCCCGCGGGCGGGGGAGACCGAGGAAAATCCCTGATTATCCCCAATCCTTGTTTCCTCGCCGGCCGGGGCTAGGGCTGTTCTTCGCTTTGACAGGCATCATGGACTTGGTGTAAAAAGAGGAGATATCGTTTTTGCGCCCGGCTCATGGCGAGCCGGGCAGGACCGCATCATCTACGAAAGGAATCGCATAATGGTACGGCAGTATCTCCTCGCGGCAACAATTGTAACGCTAATGGTCGGCATCGCCGCGGTCGGCGCCGAGCCCCCGGCCCCGGCCATGGTCCAGGGGACCGTCACCGTGGACGGTCAGAACCTCTCCACCGGCAGCGACGACGGCTATGTTTTCCGGGCCGTCCGGACCGACGGCTCGGCCTTCGAGCCTCCGGCCGAGGACACCGACGGGCTCAATATCTTCGGCTGGTACCTCATCTCGGTGCCCATGTACGACGTCGATGAGCAGCCCGGCGGGGCCGTGCCCGGCGAGTCGGCGATCATCCGGGTCCTCAAGGACGGCGAGCCCCTCACGGTCACCAGCCCATCCGAAGGGCGGTTCGCCGTGGGCGGGAGCGGGTCGAGCCTCTTTGTGAACCTTAAGATCTCCTCTGAAGGCGGGCCTGGTGATCCCGGAGACCCTGGCGACAACCAGCCGCCGGTGGCCGCGGCCGGCCCTGACCAGCAGGTCATCGAGGGGACGACGGTGACCCTGGACGGGTCCAACTCATCCGACCCGGATGAGGACGACACGCTCACCTTTCTCTGGGAGCAGGTCAACGGCGGAACCACCGTGACCCTCTCGGAGCCGACGGCGGTCCAACCCACCTTCACGGCCCCGACCTCCGCTGACGCCGGGGGAGCCCTCACCTTCCAGCTCACCGTCACCGACGGCGCCGGAGCATCCGACAGCGACACCACAACGGTCAACCTGGTGGCGGCCTCGTCGGGCAATTACCCGCCGGTGGCCGATGCCGGACCCTATCAGACCGTGGGGGAGGGCGAGATCGTCACCCTCGACGGCTCCAACTCCACCGACCGGGAAAACGCCATCGTCTCTTATGAGTGGCGGCAGATCTCCGGCACCCCGGTGGCCCTGTCCAATCCCAACGTTATGCAGCCCACTTTCGTGGCTCCCGAAGTGGAGGCCAAGGGCGAGGCCCTCACCTTCGAGCTGACGGTGACCGATGCCGACGAGCAGAAGAACACCGACCGGGTGACCGTCAACGTCACCTTTCAGAACCAGCCGCCGGTGGCCGAAGCCGGGGATTACCAGACCGTGACCGAGGGCGAGATCGTCACCCTGAGCGGGCTCAATTCCATCGACCCGGACGGAGGGATTTCCGAATACGTCTGGACCCAGGTTTCCGGCCCGTCGGTGACCCTATCCGATCCCACATCGGTCCAGCCGACCTTCACCGCCCCGGATGTGGGGGTGAACGGCGCCTCCGTCAGCTTCGAGCTAGTGGTCACCGATAACGGCGGGCTGAAAAACGCCGACCGGGTGACCGTCAATGTCACCTATCAGAATCAGCCGCCCGCGGCCGATGCCGGTGATGCCGTCACCGTTGACGCGGGTGCCGAGGTAACCCTCGACGGGTCCGGATCGACCGACCCGGATGACGGGATCGACGGCTACAAGTGGACCCAGATCAGCGGCCCGGCGGTGACCTTGTCCAACGCCGGGGAGCCCCAGCCCACCTTTACGGCGCCAATTGTAGCCGCGCCGTCCGAGGCCCTCGAATTCGAGCTGGAAGTCACCGACACGGGCGGGCTCAAGGACGCCGACAGCGTGACCGTAACGGTCCAGTTCGTCAATCAGCCGCCGGCCGCCAACGCCGGCGAGGACGGGACCGTCGTGGAAGAGACCCTGGTGACCCTCGACGGGACCGGCTCGACCGACCCGGACGACGGGATCGTCACCTATGCCTGGACCCGGCTCGAAGGGCCCGAAGTGGAGCTCTCCGACCCGGCAATCCCCCAGCCGACCTTCACCGCCCCGGCCCTCGAAGACGAAACCGAGGTGGCGATTGTCTTCCAGTTGGAGGTGACCGACGGAGCGGATGGAACGGCGACCGACACGGTGACCGTGACGGTGACCCCGAACCTCCCCCCGACGGCCGATGCCGGTGAGGACGGGACCGTCGTGGAGGGAGCTCAGGTGACCCTCGACGGGACCGGATCGACCGACCCGGACGACGGGATCGCAAGCTATGCGTGGACCCAGATCGACGACCATCCGGCCCTGAGCCTGACCGGCGCGGATACGGCCACGGCGAGCTTCACGGCTCCGCCGGTCGATGGGGCCGACCGGGTTTACGCCTTCCAGTTGGAAGTGACCGATGGAGCCGGCCAGACCGCGACCGACGAGGTGACGGTCCGGGTAACCCCGAACCTGCCCCCGACGGCCGATGCGGGGCAAGATCAGGCCGTTGAGGCGGGGGATGCCGTGATCCTTGACGGGACTGGATCGAGCGACCCGGATGACGGGATCGACGGCTACCGCTGGTCTCAGGTGGCCGGTGATCCGGAGGTGGCGCTCCAGGGCGTGGTGACGGAGACGGCCCGGTTTACCGCTCCCGAGGTGGACGGCGCCGCTACCCTCGTCTTCCAATTGGCGGTGACCGACACCCGAGGGGAGCGGGCCACCGACGAGGTGACGGTTACGGTAACCCCGCCGTCTAATCTCCCGCCGACGGCCGATGCCGGGACCGACCGGACCGTCAACGAAGGGGAGACCGTGACCCTGAGCGGGGCCGGGTCGAGCGACCCGGATGGCGGGATCGTCAGCTATGAATGGATTCAGCTCGACGGCCCGGCGGTTACCCTCTCGGCGCCCGGCGGAACCGATCCGAGCGCCACGTTTCTGGCCCCGGCGGTGGATCCGGCCGGGGCAATCCTGACCTTCCAGCTCACCGTTGAAGACGCGGGGGCCCGGACCGAGACGGATACGGTGAAGGTTACCGTGACCGACATCGACGGGAGCGGGGACGCCGACTGGATTCCACTGATGACCGCCACTGACTCGCCGGACACGCTCCTGGTGGAGCGGATTGAGGGGGACGTGATTTATCTCCTGGAGGCGGTGGCCGCCGATGAGGCCCCCAACCCCGGAGACCGGCCGGAGGATCTCATCTACGGGCTGATCGATGTCGGCATCAAGGCCGCCGGCGCGGATGAATCCGCTTACCTGACGATCCGGCTCCCCTCGGCCGTGGCCGACGGTTATACCTGGTACGCCGTCGGTGACGACGGGATCTGGTATGACTACACCGATGGCGCCACTTACAACGCCGCCCGCGACGAGGTCACCATCGAATTCGAAAACGGGGGCGCAATTGATCGGGAGGCGAACGACGAACAGATCCGGGTCCTCTTCGGTCTGGGCACTCAGCCGGCCAGCCCGCCGGGGAATCCGGGGTCTATCGGCGGCGGCGGAGACGGGGACAGCAACTGCTTCATCGGATCGGCCGGCGGTTCGATGGGCTCGGCCTGGGGTCTATGGCTGGTGGCCCTGGCCGGCCTCGGGGCGCTCCGGCGGCGGATGCGTTAAACCATGAGCGGGCGGTTGGGCGACCAGCCGCTCGCCAATGCTCTGTTTCAATTAGAGATGGGATTGGGGGCATTCCCCGGCCGGCCCGACAGGATTGCGCTGGCCGGGGGATGGCCCGCGCAATCCCATTTTTTTTGCCATATAACCGGACATTAACCCATTACCCGAGGAGAATCCACCATGGAAGTGATTCAATTCCTCACGGACAACCTGCCGCACACCTTGAAGTTGGCATGGCAGCACGCTTACATCGTAGCCATTGCCGTGGTGATTGCCATCGGCACCGGGGTGCCCATCGGCATCTGGATCACCTTCAATCGGAAGGCCGCCAGCATTGTCCTTTACATTGCCGGAATCATTATGACGATCCCCTCCATCGCCCTGTTCGGCATCATGATTCCCTTTCTGTCGATCTTCGGCTACGGGGTCGGGACGGTGCCGGCGGTGGTGGCCCTGGTCCTCTATTCCCAACTGCCGATCATCCGAAATACTTACGCCGCCATCAAAAACGTGGACCCCAACATCATCGACGCCGGCCGCGGAATGGGGATGACCGGGTTTCAGGTGTTGACCAAGGTCCAGTTGCCCATGGCGTTGAGCATCATTTTCGCCGGGGTCCGGGTGGCCGTGGTCATGTCCATCGGCATCGCCGCCATCGCGGCCTACATCGGAGCCGGGGGCCTGGGCCATTACATCTTCATGGGGATTTCTCAGTCCCATGATTCCATGATCAAAGCGGGGGCCATCATTGTCGCCGTCATGGCCATCGTCGTCGATTACACCTTCGGCATGATTGAAAACCGCCTGGTGAGCAAGGGCCTGCAAACCTAAGGGGGAGATTTTACGATGATTGAACTGGAACGGGTCACTAAAATTTTTCCGGGCAGCGAGATTCCGGCGGTGGATTCGGTGTCGTTGACGGTCCCCAGCGGGGAAATCTGCATCCTCATCGGGTCGTCGGGCTGCGGCAAGACCACCCTCATGCGGATGATGAACCGGCTGGAGCCCATCACCTCGGGAACCATCAGGATCGACGGGGAGAACATCCTGCAAAAGGATGTCATCGACCTGCGCCGCCATGTCGGTTACGCCATCCAGCAGATCGGGCTGTTTCCCCACATGACGGTCTATGAAAACATCTCCATCGTGCCCAAGCTTTTGGGTTGGGACAAAAAACGGATCCTCGAGCGGGTGGATGAGCTTTTGGAGCTGGTCAAGATGCCGGCGGACACCTTCCGGGAACGTTACCCGAGGGAGCTGTCCGGGGGGCAGGCTCAGCGGATCGGCGTGCTCCGGGCCATGGCCACGGACCCGCCCCTGATGCTCATGGACGAGCCCTTCGGGGCCATCGATCCCATCAACCGGGAGGGACTCCAGGACGAGTTCCTCAAGATTCAGGCCAAGCTCAAGAAGACCATCGTCTTTGTCACCCACGACATCCACGAGGCCATCAAGATGGGCGACAAAATCGCCCTGCTCGACGCCGGGCGGCTCATCCAATACGGCACCGCCGAGGAGCTGCTGACCCAGCCGAAGAATCAGTTCGTCAAGGACTTTGTCGGCGCCGACCGGGCCTTGAAGCGGCTCGATCTCCTCAAGGTGAAGGACGCCATGCTCGCGGACCCCGTTCATTGTCATGCGGATCAGTCCAGCGAAAAGGTCCTCGAGCAGATGCTGGAAAACGACCTCAACTACCTCCTGGTCCTCGATTCGAATGACCGGATCAGGGGCTACGTCAATGTCGATATACTCCGGGGCCACAAAGGCGAAGTGGGGGATGTGGTTCATCCCATGACCATCACGGTTTCGCCGGACCAGAACCTCAAGGACGCTCTCTCCAAGATGCTCAGCTTTGATCTGGGCATCGTGGTGGCGGTGGACGACGATGAGAAGGTCCAGGGGATTCTCAACACTCGAACCCTGGTCAGCGTGGTGGGCGAGACCTACGACGAGCGCGGCGGCCACTGGGGCAGGATTACGACGGGAGGGATGATCGTATGAGCGAAAAGGTCGAAGCCAGCACGGCGGAACGGCTCTGGTTGTCCCTGGGCTTTCTGGCCGCCTTCGCGGCCGGCGCCTATGCCGAAAGCCTGGGATTCTTCGCCTTCGCCAAAAACAATCCCGGAGATATCTGGTACCTGTTCAAGGAGCACTGCTTCTTGGTGGGGGTCTCCAGCGGCATCGCCATCTGCATCGGCGTACCCACCGGCATCATTTTGACCCGGGGGTTCATGCGGCGGTACCGGGACATCACTCTTAACTTCCTGGGCGTCTTGCAGACCGTCCCCTCCCTGGCGGTGGTGGCCATCGCCATGACCTATGTGGGCATCGGCAAGACCC
>CAYNGG010000040.1:0-15646 GCA_964396575.1 uncultured Desulfobacteraceae bacterium
GCGGGCAGGTCCCGAAGGCTTCCGCCGTCGATAAGCGCCTCGATATCCGCCCTGTCGCCATTTCCCCAGAGCGCCACGGGGATGCTCAAGTCGTGGAGCAGGTCGAGGAACCAGTCGGCATCATCCGGCGGCTCAAAGGCGAGCATCAGGCAGGGGCGTCCGTCGGTCCGGTTGAGCTTGGGCTCAAGCGTTTCCCAGGAGCAGGCGGACGGGTCGCATTCCCAGTGGGTGGATTCCGATGGAGACGGCGTCTCCTGAAATCTCGACCACTTCCGTTTCCATTCGTCCCGAGGGTCCAGGGGTATTTCGTTTCGATCCAGGCGCAGATAAACCGGATACTGCTTCCCGAGGGGGGTCTCCCGCCGTCGCCCGGCTTTGAGCGGCCAGAGGTGTGGGGGCGGTTTCAAGGCCGTGATGTTGTCAACCGGGGCCATGACCTCGACCGCCCTGGGCGGGGCGTCCCGGTCGATCCATTGGTAGAGAAACCGGTCAAGACTCTCGCCGATGGCTTCAGGCGGAAGCTCCGCGTCGTCGAAATGGCGACACTCGCCCTCCCGGTGGAGATAAAAGACGACTTTGTATCGATCTGATGATCCGGGGATCAGCCGGAGGATCAGATGAGGCCGGGCCGCTTTTTCGGGGGTCGATGGTCTCGCCGATTTGGCCGGTTGCCTGAACGACTTCACCGGCTCGCCGGTGATGTGGGCGGCCCAGCAAGCCAGGGATTTGGAGACTTCCCGGTCTGAAATCCGAGGCAACAGGCGGCCGATGAAATCGGCAAAGGGAAAGGTGCCATCGGGCCTTTGGAACAGGCTTTCGGCCTCCCTCAGCAGCCGCCACCGGCACATCAGATGGACCGCCGGCAGACCCAGCTCCAGCCGCGTTTTCGGCGGGATCGACGCGTTAAAGGCGGCTTCCAAGGCCTCCCGGGGAACTTTCTGGGCGGTCAGGAATTCCAGGACTTCGGAAATCGTCCCGTGGATGTCGGGGTCGGAAAACCCGAGGGCATCGGGCAACCGGTCCCAAAGGTGCCCCATGGGGATCGAGCGCCCTTCGATCTCCCCGACCGCCCGGATCAGGAGCTCGATGTTGTCGGTGTAATCCGAGCATGCGGCGACCATATCCAGGGCCACGCTTCGGGGAGTGCCTTCCGATTGGATTTGGGATTGGACATCCGGGCTGAGCTTCCGGATCACCTGATCCCGCTCCCGCTTGTCGCTCATACACCGGCAGCCTTCCAAAAGCCCGGCCAGCTTCCCCTGTTGCGGACCGTCAAGAAACGATAGCTTAACCATGCGATTTCCTCAGAGCTCCGGCGGGTTCAGGAGATAGACGATGACAAAGAGGGCGAAGGCCCCGGCGGCGCGGATTTTCGGGTCTTTCCATTCGACGTTGATCATGCCGGGGACCACGGCCCCCACGCCGGCGGCGGCCAGGGCCAGGACCACCCGGAAGAGCCACTGCTGAAACGGGGTCGGATTCGGGATAAAGACCGCGACCACGAGCATCACGGAGACGAAAACAACGCCGAAGATGAAAGCTAGAACCTTTTCCCAGGTTTCGGCCTGGGGCCCGGGGGGTTCCGGGTTTGTTCCGGAATTTGAGGGGCTTCCGTTGCCGCCCCCTGTCGCCGGGGCCTCCGGTGGCCCGGATGCTCCCGGTGGATCGGCCGGCTCCCCTTCTGGTTGGTCCGGCGGCGTCCCGGCCGGTGGTGGTGGCGGGCCGGGAGTTTCCGGCTCATCCGCCGGAGGCCGGCCGCTCCCGCCGTTTCCCGGATTCCCCTGGATCTCCTTTCGGACCCGCCGGGCCTCGGCAAAGGGGATCGAGCCCTTTTCATGGCGCTCGACGCAGGCCATGAGGCGGTCGATCCCGTCGGGATAGTCCCAGCAGAGGCTCACCATCTCGCGGACCACCGTTCCCGGCGGTCCCTCCGCCTCGATCCGGCCGGCCATGTCATCCAGGCAATCGGCGATCTGCTTCCGGGTCCGGCCGTCTTTCAGGGCCCGGCATTCCATCAAGGCGACTGCCAGCCGCTCCTTTTTGTCGGCATCCGAGATCACGGGCTCCGTCCTTTCGGCTGGGGGTTCGGTTCGGGGAGGCTTCTCGGTCTCCGTTTCGTCCCCGGCTCCATCACCCTCCCCCGCCTTCAGGCTCCGGCGGATCTGGGCGAGCCCGGCGTCGTATTCGGGGAAGAGGTCCGCGGGCCGGATCTCCGCCAGCCGGTCGTGGGCCGGGTGGCAGTCGTCGGCCCGGACGGGGATCATGAAGATCGTGCCGTCGGGCGTCTCGTCCAGGATGTCGATGGCCCGGCGGATTTCCTTGTGGACGGCGCCGGACCGGCTCACCGATTGGCTGGAGAGGATCGGGATGAAGTAGTGGCACTCGCGGATGGCCCGGCCGATCTCGTGCTGGCGGTTCTGTCCGGGCAGGAGGTCGGGCTCGGCCATCCAGGGTTGGACGCCGGGCGTCCGGTTCAGGTCGTCGTAAAGCCGCCTGGCGATCTCGGCATCCTCCGGGGCGTGGCTGATGTAAACGCGCATGGCATCTCCTCGGTCACGGGTGACGGGTTCTCAAAACCCGCTTTTTACCCGTTTTGGGAGGTCATTTCAAGGCCGGGCGGCAAGAAGTTTTTTCTTCGCGCGGATTCGTGTTCACGGGAAAAGGACGGCCACGGACATGAAAACAGGGGGGCAATGCCCTATTTTCCCCTACCCTTCACCCCAAGGCGATCCGCGCCAGTCGCAAAATATACGGTTCCCGCCCCATACCGAAAGCTTTGGCGGACGGTTACAATGGTTGTGGATTGAGTGGCGCTTCAGCGTCCATCCGGAAAATGGATGAAACGCTTTGACATCAAGAGGGAGGTACCCGTCATGCTGGATACTCATGCTAAAAACGCCAGACAACGGATGGTGGATGAGCAACTGATCCCCCGGGGCATCCGGGACCCGTTGGTTCTCAAGGCCATGCGGGATGTGCCCCGGCACTGCTTTGTCCAGTCGGGGGACGGATCGATGGCCTACAGCGACCGGCCGCTGCCCATCGGCAACGGTCAGACCATCTCCCAGCCCTACATCGTCGCCCTGATGACCGAATCCCTGGAGCTGACCGGAGACGAGCGGGTCCTGGAGATCGGGACCGGAAGCGGCTACCAGGCCGCCATCCTGGCCGAGCTGGCCTCGGAGGTCTATACCGTGGAAAAGGACCCGACCCTTCTGGAATCCGCCCTGCGGACGATCCGGTCCCTGGGCTACGGCAATGTCCATGGCACGGTCGGCGACGGGACAAACGGATGGCCCGAGTCATCGCCCTACGGGGCCATCCTGGTGACCGCCGGGGCTCCGGACATCCCCGAGCCCTTGAAGGATCAACTCGCCCCCGGCGGCCGGCTGATCATCCCGGTGGGGGACCGGACCATCCAGGAGCTGGTCCGGATTACCAAGGGGGACGGCGAGCTCCACCACGAAAACCTATGCGGCTGCCGGTTCGTGCCCTTGCGCGGGGCCCACGGATGGTGATCGCTCCCGGTCTCAACCGGATTTCAAACCCGCGGATTGTAAACCGAAAGGATTCCCATGAAACGAGAGGCCATGCTCTATCAACCCCTGTCGGACGAGGCGGTCCGCTGCGACCTCTGCAACCATCATTGTCGGATCGAGTCCGGCGACTCCGGTTTCTGCGGGGTCCGGCGGAATGAAAGCGGAACCCTCTATTCAAAGGTTTACGGCAAGACCGTCGCCCGGAACACCGACCCGATTGAAAAGAAACCGCTCTACCACTTCCTGCCCGGCTCCCGAGCCTTTTCCATCGGGACGGTGGGGTGCAACTTCCACTGCGGTTTCTGCCAGAACTGGCAGATTTCCCAGTTTTCGCCGACCGGGGGCGATGCCTTTCCCGGCATGGACCTGCCCCCGGACGCGGTGGTGGCTCAGGCCCGGGAGGGCAATTGCGCGAGCATTGCCTATACCTACACCGAGCCGACGGTCTTTTTCGAATACGCTTATGACACCGCCGAGCTGGCCCAGGCCGAGGGCATCCGGAACCTTTTCGTGACCAACGGGTTCATGACCGAAGCGGCCCTCGACCGAATCGCGCCTTACCTGGACGCGGCCAACGTGGACTTGAAAGCCTGGTCGAATGACTATTACCGGGAGGTCTGCAAGGGGCGGCTTTCGCCGGTGACCCGGGCCATCCGGCATCTGGCGGATCTGGGGATCTGGGTGGAGGTGACCACGCTGCTCATCCCCGGCGACAACGACAGCGTGTCGGAGATGGAGGGGATCGCCGGCTTTCTGGCCGAGGTGGACCCGAACATCCCCTGGCACATCAGCGCGTTTCATCCGGCTCACGAATACGGAGACCGGTCGGCCACTCCCATCGAGACCCTCGAGACGGCCCGGGACATCGGCCGGGAGGCGGGGCTGCGGTATATCTACCTGGGCAACGTGGGGGCGCCGTCGGACACCATTTGTCCGGAATGCGGCGAGACGCTGGTGGAACGTCGCGGCATGGGGGGCGGTCGAGGTTACCTGGCCGACGGTGCCTGTCCCGGTTGCGGAGCGGTCATCCCCGGCCGGTGGGAGTAAGCCGGCGGCGGCTTCGACTATCGTCTGAGCCGGTCCGCTCCGCGGGCCTTTTCCCCGGAATCTCAGGGACGGCGCCGTGTGTCCGCCCCTGCCATGCGGGCACCCCGGATGGGGTTTCATTCGTGGCCATCCATTTTCTGGATGGACACTCATTAGCCGTGGTCCGGCGCTCCGGTGCTGATTTTTTCCTTGACAGCCAAACAGAGTTGCCCTATTTTGGATAGGTTTAGGTTGGCTCAACAACAGGGGCCGGATGCGATTGACTTTCCGGCCCCTGTTCCATTCATATCAGAAAGGGGTGATTCCGATGATTTGTGAAACGGTTCGAAAGGGTCAGGAATGTCCTTTTATGACTACCCGGGGATGTGCTTACAACGACGGCATCTGCCACCAGATCGTGGAGCAGTGCGGCGGATGTAACCGGGCGGTGGAATATCAGGCCGCCTGGTACTGCACCGCCAGCCCGGAGCCGGCCAAGAAGTGGAAGCTGGGCAACTGCAACCTCGCCACTCACGTCGTCTCCGCCGCTTCGACGGCCCAGGCCAAGATCAATCCGCTCAAGGCATCCAAGCGGGCCAGCAAAAAGAGATAAGCCCGGCCCGAGGGCGTTCCCGAAACCCCGATCCGACCCCCGGATCGGGGTTTTTATTTGGCCTTGCATTTTCCGCCTGAAACCTTTAAAAGAGGAAATTTGTGTGCGGTTAGGCGCGCATTTTGGCATGAACGCGACATCCCAAGGAGCTAAATGATGGGGCTGATCGTTCAAAAATATGGCGGCACTTCGGTGGCCAATCCCGATCGCATTCGGGAGGTGGCCTGGCGGGTGGCGCGGACGGTGGACTCGGGTAACGAGGCGGTGGTGATTTTGTCCGCCATGGCCGGAGTCACCGACAACCTGATTTCCCTGGCATCCCAGATGACCGATATGCCGGACAAGCGGGAGCTCGACGTCCTTTTGGCCACGGGCGAGCAGACCACGGCGGCCCTGTTGGCCATGACCTTGAAGTCGATGAATTACCCGGCCCGGTCCCTGCTCGGCTATCAGGCCGAGGTCCGGACTGACTGCGCCTACGGCAACGCCCGGATTGTGGAGGTGGGTGCCCGGCAGGTCCGAGACCTTCTCGAGGACCACCACATCGTGGTGGTGGCCGGGTTCCAGGGCTGTGATGCCGACGGAAACATCACCACTCTGGGCCGGGGCGGATCGGACACTTCGGCGGTGGCCATTGCCGCGGCCCTCCGGGCCGACAGATGTGAAATTTACACCGACGTGGACGGAATCTACACCGCCGACCCCAACGTCTGCCGCAAGGCGAGAAAGCTCGAGCGGATCTCCTGCGAGGAGATGCTGGAGATGGCGAGCCTGGGGGCCAAGGTGCTCCACATTCGCTCCGTGGAGTTCGCCCTCAAGCACAACGTGCCCGTCTATGTCCGATCATCTTTCAATGACGAGGAGGGAACCATGCTGGTTAACGGGGAGCAAGACATGGAGCGGCCGGTGGTATCCGGCGTTACCTACAGCAAAAACGATGCCCGGATCACCCTCAAGAAGGTCCCGGACCAGCCGGGGATCGCCGCCAAGATCTTCACCCCGGTTTCGGATGCCAACATCAATGTTGACATGATCATCCAGAACACCCGGGCCGGGGGCCAGACCGACCTGACCTTCACGGTGCCCAAGTCGGAGTTCAAACAGGCCATGGACATCGCTCGGGAGGTAACCCAGCGCATCGGCGCCGAAAGCGTCCTCGGCGACGAGCACATCGCCAAGGTTTCGGTGATCGGGGTGGGGATGAAGAGCCATTCCGGCGTGGCCTCACGGATGTTCGCGGCCATGGCGGAGGAGAACATCAACATCATCATGATCAGCACCTCCGAGATCCGGATTTCCTGCGTGGTGGAGGAAAAGCAGGCCGAGCTGGCGGTGCGGGTCCTCCACACCGCCTTTGGCCTGGACCGAACGGACCTGTCCGACTAGATCCGCCCAACCGGGACGAAAAAAGGAGTCCTCTGATGCAGATCAACGCCATTGCCCAGGAGCTCAACGCCATCATCAAAACCGGCAACCCCTACCTCATGGAGATGTTTTCCAAGACGGGCCGCCGGCTCTACTTTCCCAAGGGCATCCTGAGTCAGAGCGCCGAGGCCCGGCAAAAGGCCTATGACAAGTTCAACGCCACCATCGGGATCGCCACCGAGAACCTCGGCACCATGTGCCTCCCGTCGGTCATGGATTTTGTCAACGAGCGGAAGCTCAGGCCCTCCGACTCCCTCACCTACGCATCCTCCTTCGGGATCTTCGGGCTTCGACAGATCTGGAAGGAGGCCATGTACGAAAAGAACCCCTCGCTGAAAGGCAAGGTGTTTTCCCTGCCGGTGGTCACCACCGGGATCACCCACGGGATCAGCGTCTTTGCCGACATGTTCCTCGACCCGGATGACATGGTCATCTTTCCGGACAAGATGTGGGGAAACAACTTCTTGATCATGTCGGTCCGGGGGGACGCCGAGATCGTCAATTATCCGATGTTTTCGGCCGAGGGCGGGTTCAACCTGGATGCCTTCGAGACGGCGGTCCGGCGGGAGGCCCAGAACAATTACAAAGTTGTCGTCTTTTTGAACTTCCCCAACAATCCCACCGGCTACACCGTCTCCGAGGCCGAGGCGGACCGGATCGTGGAAATCCTGACGGCGGTGGCCGAGGAGGGGACCAATGTCATGGCGGTCACCGACGACGCCTATTTCGGCCTCTGCTATGAAGAGGGTCCGGTCCGCGAGTCCCTCTTCGCCCGGCTCTGCGACCGGCATCCGAAACTGCTGGCGGTGAAGCTCGACGGGGCCACCAAGGAGATGTTCGTCTGGGGGCTCCGGGTCGGGTTCATCACCTACGGGACCCGGGTGTCGGGGGATGTTCCGGCCTTTTACGACGCTCTGGAACGGAAGACCGCCGGGAACATTCGGGGAACGGTCTCCAACGCCAGCCACCTGAGCCAGTCCATTGTGCTCAAGACCATGCAGAGCCACGACTACATCAAGGAGCGGGACGCCAAGATCGCGGTCCTCAAGGGCCGGGCCCGGCGGGTCAAGGCGATCGTCACCGACCCGAAATACGCCGACGCCTGGGAGATGTACCCCTTCAACTCCGGCTATTTCATGTGTCTCCGGCTTAAAACCGTCCCGGCCGAAGCCCTCCGGGTTCATCTCCTTGACCGGTACGGGGTCGGAATTATCGCCACCGGGCCCCACGACGTCCGGATCGCCTTCTCGTCGGTGGATGAGGAAAACCTCGACGACCTGTTCGACAGCCTTTTCCGGGCCATTCAAGACATCCAGGGCGGGTGATTTCCCGGGCGCCAGCGCTGATGATCGACGCCCTCAAATCCCGGCTGGTCCGGCTGGCCGGCTCCCGGGCGATTTATGCCTATGCCGGGAAGTGGTTTACCTATTTCGTGGTCATCGGGCTCATCGCGGGGATCGGCTCCATCGTCTTTCACTACCTCTGCCAGCTCGGCATTCACTATTTTATGGACATGCTGGCCGGGTACCGGCCGCCGACCCCGGCCGGCGAGCACCATCTCCTCCCGCCCACCGACCGCCCCTTTTCCCGGTGGGTTTTGCTGTTCCTGCCCGCCGCCGGGGGTTTGTTGAGCGGCTGGAT
The DNA here is from genome assembly GCA_964396575.1 of uncultured Desulfobacteraceae bacterium. Taxonomy (GTDB): domain Bacteria; phylum Desulfobacterota; class Desulfobacteria; order Desulfobacterales; family JAABSP01; genus CAYNGG01. The sequence goes on from CAYNGG010000040.1 coordinate 8,245, forward strand.
CGTTTACACTTTCGCTCCGGAGGCCGAGGGGCATGGTACTGACGCGGCCATCGAAGCCTATCATTTCAAGGGGGGCTTTATCCGGCCCCAGGTCCCCATTGTCAAGACGATCTGCTCGGCCATCACCCTGACCACGGGCGGGTCCGGCGGCCGGGAAGGGCCGATCGCTCAGATCGGCGCGGGGTTCGGCTCCTTTCTGGCCACCCGGTTCAACCTGTCGGACCGGGAGCGCCGGATCATGATGGCGGCCGGGATCGGCGCCGGGGTCGGCTCCATTTTCCGGGCCCCCCTGGCCGGAGCGTTGTTCGCCGCTGAGGTGCTCTACCGGGACCCGGAGTTCGAATCGGAGGTGATCATCCCCGCCGGGATCTCGTCGGTGGTTGCCTACTGCGTGTTCTGCCTGGTCTTCGGATGGGGATCGCTTTTCGAGGCGCCTTATCTCCACTTCCGGAACCCCCTGGAGCTGGGCCCTTACCTCGTTTTGGCCTTTGTCCTGGTGGCGGTGGGGATATTCTATGTCAAGGCTTTTTACGGGGTCACCGCCCTGTTCAGGAAGATCCACTTTCTGCCCAACCACGTCAAGCCGGCCCTCGGGGGGCTCTGCACCGGGATCATCGGCTTCTTTCTGCCTCACACCCTGGCCTTCGGCTACGGCTTTGCCCAGAAGGCGATCCACTCGGAGCTGACCATCCCGTTTCTGTTGACCCTGGCCATCGGCAAGGTTCTGACCACCGCCTTTTCCATCGGGTCCGGCGGCTCCGGCGGGGTCTTCGGGCCGTCGGTGGTCATCGGCGGGGCCATGGGCGGCGTGGTGGGGCTGTTTTTCAACGGGATCATGCCGGGAGTGGTCACTCAGCCGGGAGCCTTTGTAATCGTGGGGATGGCCGGATTTTTCACGGCCGTGTCCAACACCCCCATCTCCACCATCATCTTTGTCAGCGAGATGACCAACTCCTACCATCTCCTGCTGCCGAGCCTCCTGGTCTGCTCCATTGCCTACCTGGCCTCCCAGCGCTGGACCATCTACGAAAAGCAGGTCAAAAGCCGGATCGAGTCCCCGGCTCACACCGGCGAGTTCTTCATCGACATTCTCCAGAAGTTCCGGGTCCGGGACCTCATGGGCCAGGTCCGGAAGGTCAATCTGATCCCGGAGCACATGACCTTCGAGGATTTCCGCCGCTACTTCGCCGAGACCAAGCAGCATTACTTCCCGGTGATGGACGAGCGCGGCCGGCTCACCGGGATCTTTTCCAGCACCGACATCCGCGGGGTCCTTTTCTCCGAAGGCATCGAGCACCTCATCCGGATGAAGGACATCTGCACCTCGGAGATCATCGTCAGCACCCCCGCCGATGATCTCAACACCGTGCTCCAGAAGTTCACTCAGAAAAACATCGACAGCCTGCCGGTGGTGAAAGAAGAGGACCACGGAGTGCTTGTCGGCATGCTTAGACGGCGGGAGGTGATCGCCTTCTACAACCAGAAAATCGGGGAGATGAAAGGCGAGATCGCCGCCTGACCCCTGGAGGACGACCCATGACCCGGAATTATGAAGCCTGGCGGTGGGCGCAATGGGGCGCTCAATGCGTCGAAAACCTCAAGCGGCACGATTTCGACGCCCATTTCTTTGAGACGGCCGATGCGGCCCGGAGCGCGGTCCTGTCGGCCTTTGCCGATTGTCAGACCGTCGGATTCGGCGGATCGGACACCACTCGGAGACTGGGGCTGCCCGATGCCGCTCGTGAGGCGGGCAAGACGGTTTACGACCACTGGCGGGAGGGGCTGACCCCCGAGGCGGATATGGAGCTCCGGCTTGACATGGGCCGCTGCGACTGCTTCATGTGCAGCGCCAACGCCATTTCCATGACCGGCGAGATCGTCAATGTGGACGGGGTGGGCAACCGGACCAATGCCACCTGTTTCGGCCCCCGAAAGGTCTTCATCGTGGCCGGGATGAACAAGGTGACCCCCGATCTCCACACCGCTCTCCGGCGGGTCAAGGACGTGGCCGGTCCCCAGCGGGCCAAAAGCCTGGGGAGGGCCACTCCATGCGCCGAAACCGGAATCTGCGCCGACTGCAATTCCCCTCAGCGGATCTGCCGGATCACCACCATCCTCCACCGCCGGCCCATGCGGACCGAGGTCTCGGTGATGCTTATCGGGGAGCGGCTGGGGTTCTGAGCGGCTCCGGATCGTTTGCGTTTTCGCCCCGATGTGCTTATGATTTGCGGATAGGCCCGATCGGGGCATTTTTTTACCTATGCAAGGAGGTTTCATGAGCTTTTTTCATCGTGCGGGTATGCTGATGATGGCGGTGAGCATTATCGCCCTGGGTGCCGGTGCCGCCGGAGCGGCTGAGCAGGCGCCCGACGGAGACAAGGCGGCCACGGTCAACGGCCAGGTTATCACCAAAACGGAGCTGGACCAGGAATTGCAGCCGGTCTTGCAGCGGATGGCCATGCAGGGGCAGCAGCCTCAGCCTGAGCAGGTGGCTGAAATCCGGGAAAAGGTCCTCGACAGCCTCATCAACCGGGAGCTTTTGGTTCAGGATGCGAAAGCCCAGGGGGTGAGCGTCGAGGCGGAGGCCCTGGATGCTCAGATGGAGCAGATCCGGGGACAGTTCCCCGAAGAAGCCCAATTCAAGGAAGCCCTCTCTCAGATGGGGATCGACGAGGAGACTCTCCGCGCCCAGATGCGCCAGCGGTTGCTGATCCAAAAGCTCATTGAAGAGCGGATCGCCAAGGACGTCACGGTGACCGACGAGGAGGCCCAGGCCTACTATGCGGCCCATCCGGAGCAGTTCAAGACGGGCGAGCAGATTCGAGCCCGTCACATCCTGATCAAGTCCGAGCCCGAGGCGAGCGACACCGACAAGAAAGAGGCCCGGCAAAAACTGGAGGAAGTCCAGGGTAAGCTCGAAAAGGGCGAGTCCTTCGCCGACCTGGCCGAGGAATACTCAGAAGGCCCGAGCGGACCCAAAGGCGGTGACCTCGGCTATTTCGAGCGCGGCCAGATGGTCAAGCCCTTTGAAGATGCCGTCTTTGCCCTCAAGGACGACGAGGTCAGCGAGATCGTCGAGACCCGGTTCGGATTCCACCTGATCAAAGCGGTGGACCGGAAAGCGGCATCGACCACCCCGTTTGCGGAGATCAAGGACCAGATCAAAGCCCAGCTCAAGAAGCAGGCCGTCCAGGAGACCGTCGGCGAGCACCTTGAAGCGCTCAAGGCCAAGGCCGAGATTGAGCGGTTTCTGTAAGATCCCCGTCTCTTTATCCCACCATCCCAGAACCGGGCACCCCGCGGGTGCCCGGTTTATTTTGAAATCCCGTATGGCTCTGAGCGCCGCTCGCCCGTGCGGCACCAGATCGCCGGGGTTGGAGATACCAGACCGGGGCAAATCCAAAGCCCCGGTGCTCCTTTTCCGATTTCCGGATGGAGGCCCTTTAGCATTTCAAGGCTACATTATTGTATCTTGAGCTCCGCCTATACGACATAAATGTTGTGTTTGTGGGAGCCTTTCACAAAGCCGTCTATCTGATTATATCCTTTTATCACAACAACTTATCCCTTTCATCCGGGTGATGGCACACCTCTTGCTGAGTACAAGGCCGACAACGTGCAGGCCGGTGGCACACGGTTTCGGCTTTTCGGACAACTTATCAGACAGGAGGGAAACAACACTCATGAAACGAAAGATTCTGACTTTATCGGCCCTGTTTTCGCTCATTCCATTTTCCGCCGCCCTGGGCCAGGAGGCGGCGCTCGACTCGGGAGACACGGCCTGGATCATCGTTGCCACCGCGCTGGTGATGATGATGACGCCGGCGGGACTCGCCCTCTTCTATGGCGGGATGTCCCGGTACAAAAATCTCTTGAACACCTTTGCCATGACTTTCGTGGCCTACTGCCTGGCGTCGGTGATCTGGGTTCTGTGGGGATACAGCCTGGCATTCGGCCCGACCAAGGGCGGGATCGTCGGCGGGCTGGAGCACGTCTTCATGAACGGCATCGGGGTCAACAGCCTCTCGGGCACCATCCCCACCTATGTATTCGCCCTGTTCCAGATGACCTTTGCCTGTATCACGGTCGCGCTGGTTCTCGGATCGGTGGTGGACCGGATGAAGTTTTCCTCGTGGATCGTCTTCACCTTTCTCTGGGTCACCGTTATTTACGCTCCCATCGCCCATTGGGCCTGGGGCGGCGGCTGGATGGGAGACATGGGGGCGCTTGACTTTGCCGGGGGCACCGTGGTTCACATCAACGCCGGGGTGGCGGGGCTTGTCCTCGCCTTGATCCTCGGCAAGCGGCTCGGGTATGGCAAGGAGGCCATGTTTCCGTCGAGCATCTCCCTGACCGCCCTGGGCGCGGCTCTTCTCTGGTTCGGCTGGTTCGGATTCAACGCGGGCAGTCAATTGGCCGCGGACGGCGTGGCGGCATCCGCCTTTATGGTCACCAACACTTCGGCCGCCACCGGGGCGCTTGCCTGGATGTTCACGGAGTGGATCGTCAACAAGCGACCCTCGGTGCTCGGGCTGGCATCCGGGGTCGTGGCCGGCCTGGTGGCGATCACTCCGGCGGCCGGGTTCGTCACCCTTCCCGCCTCATTGCTCATCGGGCTGGTGGCCGGAGTCCTCGGGTTTTACAGCGTCGCGGTCCTCAAGCATAAACTGGGATATGACGACTCCCTGGACGCCTTCGGGGTCCACGGCATGTGCGGAATCTGGGGGGCTCTGGCTACGGGGCTTTTCGCCAGCCCGGCGATCACCGAGGGCGCGGCGGGCCTCTTTTACGGCAACCCCAAGCAGCTTGGGATTCAGGCCCTGTCCATCGTGGCCACCGCGATCTATTCCGGCATCGGCACCCTGATCGTCGTTTACGTCACATCGGCTCTCACCGGCGGCTTGCGGGTGTCGGAGGATGCCGAAATCGAGGGGCTCGACAACGCCATCCACGGCGAAAGAGGTTTTGAAATACTATAACAGGCCATCATAATTGCCAGTCATTTATCCATGCGGAAGGAGGATGCAATGAAAAAGATCGAGGCAGTCATCAAGCCCTTTAAGCTGGATGACGTCAAAGAAGCCTTGAACGAAATTGGAATTCAGGGCATGACCATCTCGGAGGTGAAAGGTTACGGCCGGCAGAAGGGCCACAAGGAGATCTACCGGGGCGCTGAATACGTGGTTGACTTCATCCCCAAGATCAAGCTGGAGATCGTCGTCGAGTCGAGCTGGGTGGATCAGGTGGTGGAAAAGATCCAGCAGGCCGCCCTCACCGGAAAGCTCGGCGACGGGAAGATCTTCGTCCTGCCGGTGGAAGAAGCCGTCCGCGTCCGGACCGGTGAAAAGGGCAAGGACGCCATTTAGATCTATTCGAAGGACCGGCCCGGCCCCCGCGACGGGGACCGGGCATAATCAGATCGAACGTAAGCACCCAAATCAACAACTGATACAGGACAAGGAGGCAAGCCCATGGCAACACCCGCGAAAATTCTGGAGATGATCAAAGAGAAGAATGTAAAAATGGTGGACCTGCGATTCATGGACTTTCCCGGCGTCTGGCAGCATTTCTCGGTGCCGGTGAGCGAGGTGGATGAGTCCTGCTTCGAGGACGGCTTCGGCTTTGACGGATCGAGTATCCGGGGCTGGCAGCCGATCAACGCCAGCGACATGCTGGTGGTTCCGGACCCGTCCACCGCCAAGATGGACCCCTTTTTCGCCGAATCCACCCTGGTGATGATCGGAAACATCGTCGATCCCATCACCCGGGAGCCTTACAGCCGCGACCCGCGCCACATCGCTCAGAAGGCCGAAGTTTACCTCAAAGGCACCGGAATCGGCGACACCGCCTTTTTCGGCCCCGAAGCGGAATTCTTCATCTTTGACGATATCCGCTTCGATTCCTCCCGGAACGGCGCCTTCTATCAGATCGACTCGAAGGAAGGCGTCTGGAACACGGGCCGGGTAGAAAGCCCCACCAACCAGGGCTATAAGCCCCGCCACAAGGAAGGCTACTTTCCGGTGCCGCCCATGGACAAGTTTCAGGATCTCCGGACCGAAATGGTCCTGATCCTCGAGGGGCTCGGCATTGACGTGGAATGCCAGCACCACGAGGTAGCCACCGCCGGCCAGGCCGAAATCGACATGCGGTTCAAGCCGCTTCTGGAGATGGGCGACCAGCTCGTCTGGTTCAAGTATGTCCTGAAAAACGTCGCCTATCGCCATGGCCACACGGTCACCTTCATGCCCAAGCCGATCTTCGAGGACAACGGCACCGGGATGCACACCCACGCCAGCATCTGGAAGGACGGCAAGCCGGTCTTCGCTGGTGAAAAATATGCCGGCGTCTCTCAGGAAGCCCTATACGCCATCGGCGGCATCCTGAAACACTGCAAGGCCCTCTGCGCCTTCACCAACCCGACCACCAACTCCTACAAGCGGCTCGTGCCGGGGTTCGAGGCGCCCGTGAACCTGGCCTACTCCAGCCGGAACCGGAGCGCCGCGGTCCGGATTCCGATGTACTCAGCCTCGCCCAAAGCCAAGCGGATCGAGTTCCGAACCCCGGACCCCTCCTGCAACGGCTACATCGCCTTTTCCGCCATGCTCATGGCCATCCTCGACGGCATCCAGAACAAGATCGATCCGGGCGAGCCCCTGGACAAGGACATTTACGGCCTGCCGCCCGAGGAGCTGGCCAAGATTCCCAGCGCCCCCGGCTCCCTGGAAGAAGCCCTGATCTCCCTGGACGAAGACAAGGAGTTCCTCCTCAAAGGCGATGTCTTCACGCCGGACGTAATCGAGAAGTGGATCGAGTACAAGACCGAAAAAGAGGTCAACCCGGTCAAGCTCCGGCCCCATCCCCACGAGTTTTTCCTCTACTACGACATCTAAACCGATCCCGGTGGCGGTCCGTTCGGGCCGCCGCCGGAGTCCGGACGAAAAACGCCCCCGGCAGCCATGCCGGGGGCGTTTGGTTTTGGTTGATCCGACCGAGGGCCGGCTAAGGCTCAATGAGAGGGTTAGTCATCATCGTCCTCGTCGTCGTCCTCGTCATCGTCGTCATCATCGTCATCGTCGTCGTCATCATCATCGTCATCTGCCTCATCTGAGTCGCCCTCATCACCGGCGGCATCGGCATCATCGGCGTCGTCGCAGGCTCCGATGGTCGCGCCTTTTGCCAGATGCGCATCCAACGCATTTTCGTCAATGGTGATGGTCCGTCCGTTATGGCAGATGGTGACCATGTGGTCGTCAGCGCCGTCATCCGCTTCCTCGTCACCTTGGGCGTCATCGGCCTCATCGGCGTCGTCATCCGCGTCTTCATCGCCTTCGGCATCATCGGCGCCGTCATCCGCGTCCTCGTCACCTTCGGCGTCATCATCCGCATCCTCGTCACCTTCGGC
>CAYNGG010000041.1:0-13002 GCA_964396575.1 uncultured Desulfobacteraceae bacterium
ACCCATAACGGTTCCCGGAAAAGCGCCAACGCCACCGACAGCAACACCGGTTCCGGCTCCGGCAAAGGCGCCAGCGGTCGATCCAGCGGTCGCACCGGCACCAGCGCCGATAATGATTGCATTATAAAGTGGCGCTTTATTCTTTTCTGGCTCGAAACGTTGGTTACATTTGGGGCATTTTACGGTCCGCGCAATGAACGCTGCCTCCTTTGCAAGCCTTTTGGCATCTTCGATCTCTTTTTTTGTATGCTCCTCAATTGCTTTCTCCTTGGCTTGCTCAGCCAGAGAAAGTGCCTTTTCCGCCATTTTCTTGATTTCTTCAATCTCAAGAAGGACTACCTTTGTTCGTTCTTCTTGGTAATATTTCTGAAGGTAGTACCCTGTGCCGACGAAAGCCGCCACTACAACAAGTAAAATTGTAAGAACATGATTTCGTGTCATCTTTTTCTTATCCCGTTCAATGCACCTAGTTTTGGCTTGATTAGAAACGTGGGCGGCCTGTTTTATGTGTTTATGCTTAAAACCACTGGCCTTGTGCCCCCTGTTTACGTTTCGGTGCCCCTATGTGCCCTGCTGGTTACTTTGCCATTTCCCATTTGTCAACCATTTTCTGAGACGTGATATCTTCCGTGGGTCCGAAAGAGGGGATGCTTTTTAGCGGCATGGCCTCAAACGCAAACGCGCCGGTAACCCTTTTCGGGTCCACCGGCGCGTCGGCTTGGGCTCTCGCTCTCGGTGAGAGCGTTGACTACTTGGCTTCTTCGATCTTTTCGGTCAGCTCGGGCACGAATTCGAGGATGTCGGCCACCACGCCCACGTCGGCCACCTGGAAGATGGGGGCCTTGGGGTTCTTGTTGACGGCCACGATAAAGGGGTTGCCCTTGATCCCGCCCATGTGCTGGAAGGAGCCGGAGATCCCGAGGGCCAGGTAAACCTTGGGCTTGACGGTCTGGCCGGAGGTCCCGACCTGCCGGGATTTTTCCAGCCACTTGGCATCGACGATGGGCCGGGAGCAGGAGACGTCGCCGCCCATGGCCGCGGCCAGCTCGTTGATGATCTCCAGGTTGTCCTGGTCTTCGATGCCCCGGCCGACGGAGACGAGGACTTCCGACTTGGTGATGTCCACGTCGCCGACCTCGGCCTCGATGGTCTCGAGGTAGCGCCGGGTGGTCTCGGCCAGGTCGCCGGCCTCGCCGGTCTTGTCGGTCACGGTTCCGCCGGCGGCGGCCCCTTCTTCCGGGGCATAGACCCCGGCCCGGACCGAAATCACGGCGCCGTTTGAAAGGTTGCAGGAGACGTGGGTGCTCACCTGGCCGCTGTACTCTTCCCGGATGATTTTGAGGGTTTCGCCCTCGAGCCCCTCGATGGTTACCACGTCGGGGACGAAGGCCGCGTCGAGCTTGATGGACAGGCCGGGGGCCAGGTCCATGCCGAAGTGCTCATGGGGAAGCAAGACGATGCTGCCCTTGGGGATGAGGTTGACCAGAGCCCGGCGGATCACCTCGGCGTTGGGGTATGCCAAAGCCGGGCTGTCGATCTTCCAGACCGCCGGATAGGCGGCCGCCACCGCGTCGCAGGCGGATTGGAGGCCGTCGCCGCTGCCGGCCAGAACGGCGGTGACGCCGGCGTCTGGATAGATGGCCCTGGCCGCCGCCAACAGCTCCGTGGCCGTGTCGTCCGGGACGCCGTCCTTGTGGATGATGTAGGCAAAGATATCTTGTGCCATTATTTCAACCCTCCTTTGGATTTAATCATGTCAATGAGCTTTTCGACGATCTCGTCGGTGCTGCCTTCGAGCATCTCGGCGCCCTCGCCGGCTTCGGGGATGAAGTAGTCGAGCCGCTCCACCCGGGCCCCGGCCTCGCCGGCCGTCTCGGCGGACAGCCCCAGGTCGGATGCGCCCTTGGTCGGGATCTCCACCGAGGCCACCTTCCGGATGCCCCGGATGCCCACGTAGCGCGGCTCGTTGATGCCGGTCTGGATGGAAAGGACGCAGGGCAAATCGATCTCGCTCATCTCCTGGTTTCCGCCGGCGATCTCCCGGCCGACCTTGATCTTCTTGTCGTCTTCGACGTCGATCCGGTTGACCAGGGAGGCGAAGGGGAGGTCGAGGAGAGCGGCGAGCATTCCGCCCACCTGACCGGCCCCGTCTTCGGCCTGGGCTCCGGTGAGGATGAGGTCATAATTCCCGGCATCAGCGGCCGCCTTGAGGGCGGTGGCGATCCCCCGGCCGTCGGCGCCGGCGAAGGCATCGTCGGACAGGAGCACGCCGTTGTCGGCGCCCATGGCCATTTCCCGGCGGAGAACCTCTTCGGCCTCCTCGTCGCCCACGGTCACCACGGTGACCGATCCGCCGACGTTATCCCGGATCTGAATGGCCTCCTCCACGGCGTAGTTGTCCCACTCATTGACCGAATAGACGAGGTCGTCCCGTTCGATGTCGGAGCCCGAGCGATTGATCTCGATCTCGTTTTCCGAGGTGTCGGGAACTCGCTTGACACATACCAGAATTTCCATGTTGTTCCTCCAAAATGCGGTTGATGTTGCCGATATATTCCGTGTTTCAAAGGTCTTGGCCGGGGGCCGGGACCTTTAGCGCGACTGATCCAGCCGGTGAGCGTCGATGAGCTCGGCGAGATCGATGGCCTCGATCTCGCCTTCCAGGCCGGAGGTCTTGATGCCGTCTTCGATGTTGACCATGCAGAAGGGGCAGGCGGTGACGATGACGTTGGCCCCGGCCGCCTTGGCCATCTCCACCCGGGTCTGGCCCATCCGCTTGTCCTCCACCGGCTCGTAGAAAAGGTAGAGGCCGCCGCCGCTGCAACAGAAAGACCGGTCCCGGCATTTCTCCATCTCGACCCGGCGGACGCCGGGGATGGCGTCGATGACCTCTCGCGGGGCGTCGTAAACCTGATTGTGCCGGCCCAGGTAGCAGGGGTCATGGTAGGTATAGACCCGGTCGGGGTCGGCCGACTTCAGGGGGAGCCGGCCCGCGGCGAGAAGCTCGGCCAGAAACTGGCTGATGTGGGTGACCGGGGGCAAGCCGGTGTAGTCTTTCCGGAAGGTGTTGAAGGCGTGGGGGTCGGCCGTGATGATCCGGCGGACTCCGGCGGCCTGGATGGCGTCGGTGTTCTGGTCCCGGAGGGACATGAAGAGCATCTCCTCGCCGAACCGCCGGACCTCGTTGCCCGAGTCCTTCTCTGCCGGGCCGAGGATGCCGAAATCGATCCCGGCGGCGGTCAGGAGGCGGGCCGTTGACTTGCCGATGGCCTGAATCCGGTCGTCGTAGGAGGTGACCGAATCGACGAAGTAGAGGGTTTCGGCGCTGGCCTTTTTCCCGAGGACCTTGACCTCGATACCCTCTTCCTTGCTCAAGTCCTTGGTCCAGTCGGCCCGCTTTTTCTCCATCTTTCCGTAAGGGTTGCCCCGCTTTTCCAGGGACTGGAGCGGCTTCTGGAGCGACTGGGGGACGTTGCCCTCATCGACCATCCCCCGCCGGAGATCGACGATCTTGTTGATATACTCGATGGTCAGGGGACATTCTTCCTCGCAGGCCCCGCAGGTGGTGCAGGACCAGATCTCGTCCTCGGTGTAGATCCCGCCGATGAGCGGCTCGCTTTTCTTAAAGGGTCCCCGGAGCGGATAGTGGGAGAAGGCGTAATCCCTTGCTTTGATGGTGATAAACCGGGGGGAAAGGGGACGGCCCACGGCGTTGGCCGGGCACTGGTCGGAGCAGCGGCCGCAGTCGGCGCAGGAGTAAAAATCGAGGACGTGCTTCCAGGTGAAGTCCTTGAAATTTTTGACGCCGAAAGACTCGAGGTCGTCCAGCTCCTCCTCGCTCACCCCGTGCCGGACCGGCTTGATGGTGCCCCGGTCGAGCTTCATGAAAAAGACGTTGAAGATGGAGGTGATGACGTGAAAATGCTTGCCCAGGGGCAGAAAGCAGAGGAAGAAAAAGAAGGTGATGTCGTGGACAAAATAGGATGCCACGTGGAGCCCGTTCAGGGTATCGGGATGGGCGGCGCCGACGGTGGCCTTGAAGAGCCAGGCCAGGGTGAGCGGCGCCAGAGGCTCCACGGGGTAGCCGGCCTGGACCTCGGCGGCGATCTCGGTGGCCTCGAAAAGGCTTTCGGAAACCAGCAGGGTGCAGATGAGAAAGAGGACAAAAAGGGCTTCGCCGGTGTGGTCCTTGCCGTGCTCGGGAGGCACCGCGTAGCGGGCCGGCTTAAAGACCGCCCGGCGGACCCCGGCGATGATACAGGCAAGAAAGACGGCGGTGGCGGCGTAGTCCTTGAGGATGTTATAAGGATGGCCCAGGACGCCGCCAAGCCCCGGAAAGACGAAATCGTGGGAGACCCCGATGATCACCAGGGAGATGGAGCGGATGGACAGGATGATAAAGCCGGCGAAGATGATGATGTGGAGCACCCCGGCCAGGCGGTAGCGGGGATGCTTGAATTGGCCCAGCCAGAGCGTAATCAGGGCGTAGAGCCGCTCGCCGATCCGGTCCGTCCGGTGGTCCGGGGCGGACAGGACTAAGGGGGCCAGGCGTTTGGCGATGATGTAAGTGAAGATCCCCACGCCGATGGCGGGGATGAGGAGAGACCAGATCGCGCCTGGGATGCCCAAAAGGGTCACCTCTGCCGGCGGAGTGAGCGCGGGTTCCATTTTTTACTTTCCATCTCCTTTCATAGGTTGTATAGTTAAGCCCAACACCAAAATGAATGAATGTTCATTCATTTTGGTAGCAGACAAATCGATCGGCGTCAAGAAAAAAATGTATCGGCGACCAGATGAACATTATTAACCTCGCCGAATTTACTCAACTACCATGCCCCTTATGTGAACACAAGGGAAAAGGAGGAAGCGTGACCGGAGCGACACCCTATGCGGACCGACCCTGGCTGGCCCATTACGAGGACGGCGTTCCCCATGCCGTTGACTATGAAACCGCCTGTCTCCCCGAATTTCTGGACCGGTCGGCGGCCCGGTTTCCCGGCAATCCGGCCCTGATTTTCCAGGGATACCGGCTCGACTACCGGCACCTCAAGGAGATGGTTGACGGGTTTGCGGCGGTGCTTACCGACTTCGGCGTCCAGAAAGGCGACGCCGTGGCCATCCTGCTGCCGAACACCATCCACTGCGTGGCCGCCTATTACGCCATCCTCAAGATCGGCGGGGTGGTGGTGATGAACAACCCGCTCTACTCGGACCGGGAGCTCTCCCACCAGTTCAACGATTCCGGATCAAAGGTCTTGATCACCCTGGACCTTTTGGCCAACCGGATGATTGATCTCCGGCCCGAGACCCAGATCAAGCAGATCGTTTACGCCCGGATGGGCGACTATCTGCCCTTCCCCAAGAACCTCCTCTTTCCCCTGGTGGCCAAGAAGAAGAAGCTCTCCGCGGATGTCAAGGGAGCCGAGGATGTCCATGCCTGGCGTCCCCTGCTTGCCAAGTATCCGCCGTCATCGCCGTCGGTGGCTCTCGATTTCGATGACCCGGCCATGTACCAGTACACGGGCGGGACCACCGGGGTGTCCAAGGGGGTCGTGCTCACCCACGGCAATCTGAGCCGCCAGGTTCAGCAGGTTTTGGCCTGGTTTCCGGCCTTTGCCCCCGGGACCGAGACCATGCTGGGGGCTCTGCCGTTTTTCCACGTCTTCGGCCTGTCCACCTCCATGAACCTGGCGATTTACGCGGCTTGGGGCAACATTTTGGTACCCCGGCCCCAGGCTGAGCCGCTGATGGAGGCCATCTCCAAGTTCAAGCCGACTTTCGCGCCGCTCGTCCCGACCATGTACATCAACCTCCTCAACCACCCGGACATCGGGAAGTGCGATTTGACCTCAATAAAAGGCTGTTTTTCGGGGAGCGCTCCCCTGCCCGTGGAGGTGATCCGGGATTTCGAGGCCCGGACCGGGGCGGTTATCGTGGAGGGATACGGGCTCACCGAAACCACGCCGGTGACCCACGTCAACCCCTTCAACGGCCAGCGGAAGGTCGGCTCCATCGGCCTGCCGGTGCCGGACACCGAATGCCGGATCGTCGATCTCGAAGACGCGACCACCGATTTACCCGTGGATACGGCCGGAGAGCTCTTGATCCGGGGACCCCAGGTGATGCGGGAGTACCGGAACATGCCCGGCGAGACGGCCAACGTCCTCACCGATACCGGGTGGCTCCACACCGGAGACATCGCCAAGATGGACGCGGACGGCTACTTCTACATCGTTGACCGGAAAAAGGACATGATCATCTCGGGCGGGTACAATGTCTATCCCCGGGACATTGACGAGGTTTTCTACGAGCACCCCAAGGTCCTGGAAGCCTGCTCCGTGGGCGTACCCCATCCCAGCCGGGGTGAGGCGGTGAAAACCTTCATCGTCTTGAAGGAAGGCGAGACGGCCACTCACGATGAGCTGCTGACCTATTGCCAGAGCAAGCTGGCCAAGTACAAGTGGCCGGGGGAGCTGGAGTTCCGGGACGAGCTGCCCAAGACCAACGTCGGCAAGATCCTCAGAAAGGACCTCCGGGCCGAGGAGCTGGCCCGCCGGGGCGAGCAGGAGTCGAACGCTTGAACGAGACCGGGGCGGCCGGATCGCCGGCCGCCCCGGATGGATTGTCGGGTCTTTCGCGAGGGGTTCGGCCTACTTGGCGCCGAAGCCGTCCTCGGAGATGGTCACCGCCGCGTCATTGCCGCCAAGGATGGCGATCATCTTCCCGGTGGTGATGGGGAGCACGTTGTTGATGAAGTACTCGGCGCTCTTGATCTGGCCCTCGTAAAAGACGTCGTCCTTTTTCTTCTTGCCCAGCCGCGACTTGGCGATGGTCGCCCGCCAGAGGAGCATCCAGCCCATGACCACGTCGCCGGTGACTTCCATGAAGGGGGTGGCAAAGGCGAAGGCCGTGAGGACCTGGGGGGACATGGCGGAAGCGCCCATGTGCATCCCCACCTCGCCGAGCTTGTTCACCGCTTTCTGGAACCGGTCCGCCACCCCGCCCAGGTCCGCCTCCTGAGCCCGCTTGATGATCCCGTTCATCTCGCCCAAAAGGTCCATCACCGGCTTGCCTTTGTTCATCCCGAGCTTCCGGCCCAGGAGGTCCATGGCCTGGATGCCGTTGGTCCCTTCATAGATCTGAGTGATCCGGCAGTCCCGGAGGAGCTGCTCCTGGGGGTACTCCTTGATGTACCCGTAGCCGCCGTAAACCTGGACCCCGGTGGAGCAGATGTCAAAGGCCCGGTCGGTGACGTACCCTTTGGCCACCGGCGTCAGCAGCTCGATCAGGCCCTGCCACTTGTTCCGCTCGTCGTCATCAGCCGCCGTCTCCAGCCGGTCCTCGCAATAGCCCATATAGTAGATGAGGCTCCGCATCCCCTCGACATAAGCCTTCATCTGGATGAGCATCCGCCGGACGTCCGGGTGCTGGATGATGGGCACCGACTGGGCGTCGGGGTCCTTCATCTGGAGGAGATTCCGGCCCTGGACCCGCTCCCGGGCGTAGTTGACGGCGTTGATATAGGAGGCCGACGCGCAGGCCAGCCCCTGCATGCCCACCAGGAGCCGGGCCTCGTTCATCATCAGAAACATGGCCCGCATCCCCTTGTTCTCCTCGCCCAGCAGGTGCCCGCGGCATTTGCCCTTGGACCCCAGGGCCAATGAGCAGGTGGAGTTGCCGTGAATCCCCATCTTCTCCTCGATCCCGGTGCAGACCACGTCGTTTTCTTCGCCCAGACTCCCGTCCGGATTGACCCAGAATTTGGGGACCAGAAACAGAGAGATCCCCTTGGTGCCGGCGGGGGCCCCCTCGATCCGGGCGAGGACCGGGTGAATGATGTTCTCGGTGATGTCGTGCTCGCCGCTGCTGATGAAGATCTTGTTGCCGGTGATGGTGTAAGTCCCGTCGTCGTTTTTGACGGCGACCGTCTCGAGGGCTCCGACGTCGGAGCCGGCCTCCGGCTCGGTGAGCAGCATGGTCCCCGTCCACTTGCCGGTGTACATGTTCTTCAAAAAGAGCGCCTTTTGCTCGTCGGTCCCGAAGGCCTCCACGAGCTTGGCCGCGCCGTGGGTCAGGCCGGGGTACATCATAAAGGCGTAGTTGGCGCCGTTGAAATAGTCTCCGGCTGCCAGAGCCAGGGTCTTGGGCATGCCCTGGCCGCCCCATTCCGGGCTTTCGGGCATGGCCAGCCACTCTCCTTCGATAAAGAGCGAGTAGGCCCGGTGGAAGCTTTCGGGCACGGTGACCTTGCCGTTATCGAAGGTGCATCCTTCCTCGTCGCCCGTCTTCTGAGTGGGCAGGATCTCCTTGATGGCCAGGTTCCGGGCCTCGGTGACGATCATGTCCACTACCTTCTTGTTAAACTCGGCGAAGATCTCGTGCCGGCTCAGCTCGGCGACCTCGAGCTGCTCGTGAAGAACGAAATCAATGTCCCTGCGATCCGCGATGACTTGTGCCATGGTGTCTTCTCCTTCAAACCAGATGGTCAATAGGGGGCCGCCGGCTCTCGGCGGCATGATGACTGAAACTATCGTGACGGTTCGATATCGGCGGCGTTGCCGATACCTCGGATAAAAAGGTCGATGAGGGGGTCGGCCATCGAGACGAGCTCGTATTTCCCCCCCGAATGGAGCCAGGTGTTGATCACTTCGTCCACCGAGCCGAGGATGACCCGCTTGACAAGGCTCAGGTAAAGGTCCCGGCGCATTGAGCCTTCGGCCTGGCCCTGCTCCACGATCCCGGCCACGATGTCCCGATACCGTTTCGACATCTCCCGGATCTCGTTTTGGACCAAGCGGTTGTGCTGCCGGGTGACCGCCTGATACACAATGGCCATGTTCCGGTCCCGCTGGAATTCCTCGAGATGCCGGCGGATCAGGTTCCGCAGCTTTTCCACCGCGTTTTCCGCCCCCTCCACGTCCTCCTGGAACCGGTCGAAGACCTGCTTGGTCTTGTAAGTGAAAAACTGGACCAGGATGTCGTCCTTGTTCTTGAAATAGAGGTAGATCGTCCCGTCGGCCACGCCGGCCTCCCGGGCGATCTGAGAGATGGTGGACTGAAAGAACCCCCGCCGGGCGAAGACCTTGATGGCCGCTTCGAGGATTCGAGTGTATTTGCTGTTGGTTTTGCCTTTCGGATTGATGACGGACCTCCGTGGGGCCGGCTTATGGCCCAATTCAAATGAATGAACATTCATTCATTTATCAGGGACCGGATTCCTCTGTCAAGAAAAAAACAAGGACGTCATCAATGAACGGCTAACAGATTGGAATTATATGGTTTAAAAAGGTAGGAGAAGAGAAGTCGTTTCAGGGCAAACCCGAGATCCGCGCAATGAGGATCAATTCATCTGGGCGTCACCTGAAAGCGGGCTCCGGGCTGAAGCCTTGTCCACATCGGAGAGGGAACCCCGGAAGACGTAAACCAGGCTTCCCGAGTCGGTGACGTGAAGCTCGCCCATGCCGAGCTCGCAGAGGCGGTCGAGGTAGCCCCTTGCTTCCTCCACGCCGAGATCGGTTTCGGCCGCAAGCTCGAACGGAGTCACCCGGCCGCCGGCCCGGGCAATGGCTGTCAGGATCTTCTTTTCCCGTCGCTCCCGGCGTTTTCGGATTCGTCGGCCCCGGCTTTTGACCGCGAGGTAGCCCCCGAGAACGGTGGTCAGGGAGAAGAAGACGAGGATGCCCCAGAGGACCGAGGGCTCTGTGTCCGCGGACCCGGTGACGAGATCCACGGAAGCGACCACTACAAGGAGGCTGCTGAAGAGGGCCAGCAGGCCGCCAAAAATCATGATGATCAGGCTCATAAGGGATGCTCCCGAAGGGGGTTGGGGCGTCCGCCGGCGATGGCCTCGCCGATCAACCGGGCACAGCGGCGAGGGGCTTCCATGGGGAGGAAATGGCCGGTGTCCGGTACGGTAATGAGCTCACCGGCGGGCAAGGTCCGTCTGAGGCGGGCGGCGGCGTCCGGCAGGAAGGTCTCCGAGTGCTCGCCCCGGAGAACATGAACCGGACACTGAATCCGGCGGAGGGTCCGCCAGATATCCAGGGGGACCGACTCGAAAATCTGGGCCTCGGTTTCGGGGTCGCATTTGAGGGTCGCCGTTTCCGGGTCCCGTTCCAGAACGGCGCATTCGAGGTAGGAGGCGATAAAAGGCGGCGACCAGGACCGGAAAATCCCCCGGCCGGCCAGAAACCGCCGGAGGGCCTCCTGCTTTCCGGCAAAGGTCCGTTTCCGGCGACGGGCTCCCATGGCCAGGGGCTGGAGGCGGCGGAGCCCGAGCATCCGGAGCATACCGGACATCCAGAGAATCCGGGCCGGGAGAATCACCGGGTCGAGGAGAATGATCCGGTGAAAGAGTTGGGGGAACCGGGCCGCGGCAATGGCGGTGACCACCGCGCCGAGAGAGTGACCGATTCCGATCACCGGGGGCCGGAGCGTGGTTTCCACCACCGTCCGGAGATCCGTTGCAAAGGGGTCCCATCGGCGGATGGGACCTTTGCCGGCCATCTCCGAATCCCCGTGGCCCCGGACGTCGCTGGCCACCAGGGCGAGGTCCCGGGCCAGGAGCTTCAGAAAGGGCGCATAGGTTCCGGCGCAGAGGCCGTTGCCGTGGAGAAAGTGGGCATCAGGTCCGTCGCCGGGCCACTGGAGGTAGTGGAGCCGTCCGGTCGGCGTGGTCACGAACCCATCGACGGGCGCGGTTTCCGGGGTCGGATCGGGTAACGCGGTCACGGCGTCGCTCCCAGGATGGCTCGCCACCGCGCCAGAAGCGGCTCGGGGGAAAGCGGCGGCAGGCCGTTTCGGTCGAAAAAGGTTTCGATCGCCTGCCCGCCGCCCCCGGCCCACCAGCCCCGGAGAACCTTTCCGGCTTCGGGCCGGGTCATCCAGTCTTCCCCGAACCGTTCCACCAGGTGAGCCTCCAGACCGGCTTCGGCAATCCAGCCCAGGATGTAATCGAGGCTGTAGAGCTCCGGGACCAGGTCGAAGAGGTGGCTTTCCGGCTGGTGGTAGAACCCGGTGTGCCGGGCCATCCGGCGAGCGTAGGGGACCCCGTCGGCCAGTTGGCCCGAGGCGAACATCTCGTATTCACTTATGAATTTAGCTGCGTAGCGCCGGAAGGCGGACAGATCCCGGAGGGTCTGATAATACCGGAGCCGATCGACGGCCGACGCCGACAGCCCCATGACATCGGTGAGAAAGGGCCGGGAGAGGGCCACTCGCTGGAGCAGAAACGCAAAGGCCTCCGACAGGCTGAAAGTGGTGGCCAGGTTCCGGTCCACCTCCGGTAAGGATGGGTCGGTAAAAGCCGCCGACAGCCCGTGGCCCAGCTCGTGCCAGAGCGTCTCCAGATCGATCCATCCGCCTTCGGGCCGCATGAGCACGTAAATCTCGTCGGGGACGTGGACGAGAAAGCTCATCCCCTGGGCGCTCTTCCGGCAATCGGACGAGAGCTCCAGGTGGAGGTTGGCCATGGCCTCCGGGTCGATTTCCCAGGTGTCGAGAAACCCGAGGGTCGATTCGAGGGGCCGGTCGGGCAGGAGGCCGTCAAGGCTTTCCAGGCTCAACAGGTGGATGGCGTCGAACCGGGTCAGGGATGAAAGGGACCGGTCGTAGCGGTCCCGGCACCACCGGTCCATGGCCGGAAAATAGAGGTCGTCGGTGGCCGCGAGGAGCTCCCGGACCGGCTCGACCCACGAGGGGTAATCGATCCCCTTTTTCCGGCCGCAGTAGTCCATATAGTCCCGGAACCCGAAGGTCTCGGCCAGCTCCTCCAGGATGACCTCCCAATAGTTGATCGCGAAGGGAGTTAAGAACTTGCAGAGGGGGCCGGTTTCGTCCTGGATCACCTTTCGGGTCTCGAGGGTGCTCTCCTTCTGGCACCAGGGGATGATCTCCCGGAAGTAAACCCGCCGGTCACCCACCAGGGCGGCGGCTCCGCGCATCCAGGTCCGCATTTCGGCCTCATGGGGCATGAGGACGTTCTGGAGATAGTGGTCGATGAAAGCGTGCCGGAGCCGTTGCCGACGCACGGGGTCCGGCTCGGCGTCGATCCGGTCGAGGGTGGCCGGCCGAAAGAGGTCCTCGAGGCCGTCGTAGATGTGGTAGAGGTCGGTGGTCACGCCCACGCCCCGCCATAGGGTTAAAGCCCCGCTGCTCCACCGGTAGTTGAGGTCCAGAAGCGTCGTTTCGATCCCCGACGGCGTCGCGTCCGCCCCGGCCATGGCCCCGTTATCGGCCATCGTCACCTCCCGCCGCTTTGACGAGACGGACCATGGACTCATAGGGTTGAGCCCCCACCAGCCGATTGCCGTTTCGGATCAGGGTCGGGACCGCCGTCACCCCGAGGGCTCGGGCTTCGGCCCAGTCGGCGTCCACGGCGTCGGCGAACCGGCCGCCGTCCAGCACATTGATAGCCTCTCGGCCGTCCAGACCGACCGATTCGGCCAGCTCGGTTAGCACCGACCGGTCGGCAAGATTTTCCCCCCGGACGAAGTAGGCGGCAAAGGCAGCGTCGTGGAAAGGCTCAGCCCGGCCCCGGGATTCGGCCCATTTGGAAAGCTCCTGAGCTTTCCGGCTGTTGTAGGCCACCGTCCGCTCTCCGAAAGGCAGCCCCTCGGCGTCAGCGACGGCCGACAGCCGGGCCATCATCCCTTCGATGTCCACGGGCTGATTGGCAAAGAGCTGCTTTAAGGAGATCCCGTAGTCGGGGATCTCCGGATGGAGGGGAAAGGCCCGCCAGCGGACCGTAACGTCGTAATCGGCTTTCAATCGTTCAATACGCCCGGTAATGAAGTAGCACCAGGGTCAGATATAATCGGAAAAGATGTCCAGCACTACTGGAGCGTCCATCTTCGGCCTCGCTTTCTGTTTTGGAGACCTCCGAGGTTTCCCATTTTTTTGGAAACCTCGGAGGTCTTTTTTCCTTCGCATGATTGCCGAACAGTCCATCAATCCGTTTTAACGGGAGCGGGCGCTCACCCATTTGTGGTGCCGGCTTCCAGC
>CAYNGG010000041.1:13102-15439 GCA_964396575.1 uncultured Desulfobacteraceae bacterium
CCAGCGGGTGTGGTGCCGGCTTCCAGCCGGCGGAATGTAGGGGCATCCCCCCGTTCCCGGATGGTCCGGGTCGCGGCCACACCGTCCATCTCCGGCATCTGGATGTCCATGAGAATGAAGTGAAACCGGTCCGGATCGGCGGTGTATTTGTCCACCGCCTCCTGGCCGGTCCCGGCCAGCTCGACTTCAAACCCTGATCGGGTCAGCATCATTTCGGCCATCTTGCGGTTAAAGGGGTTGTCCTCGGCCACAAGAATCCGTGTGGGAAATTCCGGGCCAGGGGGCGCGCCGTTGCCGTGGGTGTGATCAGTGGTCTGCATGGCTCCGTTTATTGGGCGATGATGATTGAGAACATGGTCCCGCGTCAGCAGGTCAGGTGAAAGCCGCCGGCCACCGACTGGCGAGAGGTCAGGAGGCGGTTGAAGGTCTGGACGGCCTCCGCCGTGGGAGCCGCGACCCATTCGATCCCCCGGTCTTCGAGGGTCTGCTTGAGGGCGTCGGTCAGGGTCATCCGGCCGGCGCTGCCGGTTCCGAAAACCACCGTCTCCGGATCGGCGGCCAGAAGGTCGGCCACATCGTCGATGTCCACCTGGTGGCCGCGTTGTCGCCACCAGTCGGGAATCACCCGGTCGTCGATCACCTTGATGTCGTCGGTGTAGGTCCGGCCCTTGGCCGCAATTCGGCCGAACCGGTATCCGCTCAGCATGTCGTCCTCCGCTTCCTTGGCGGGCTCACCCGATGGTTTTGCCCATGGAAAAGGCGTCCCCGACGTATTGCCCGAGTCCGTAGTATTTCCGGGATTCGGGGGCGAAGAGGATCGGCCGGACGGCTTCGATATCCGGGAGCCCGTCCGGGCCGAGAACCTCGGGGTCGGCCTTGACATCCATCACCTCGCCGATGAATTGGGTGTGGAGCCCGATCTCGACGGTCTGGATCAGCTTGCATTCCAGAACCACCGGAAACTCGGCTACATAAGGCGCATGGACATGCTCAGCCGGAGTGGGGGTGAGGCCGGTCCGGTCGAATTTATCGGCCGTTTTCCCCGAGGCCATCCCGAAATAGTCGGCCGCCGCCGCGTGGGCCTCGTCGGGGATGCTCAGGGTGTAAGCCCGGCTGCTTTCGATGTTGCCGAAGCTGTAAGTGGCCCGACGAAGGGAGACGGTCACGCAGGGCGGCCTGGAGCAGCAGATTCCGCCCCAGGCGGCGGTCATGGCGTTCGGCCGGCCTTCGGCGTCGTAAGTCCCCACCACCAGGACGGGGGCGGGATAAAGCAGCGTTTTCGGTCCGATGGATGTTTTCATGGGGTCCTTTCGGTCGTGTGGGGCCGGCTTCCAGCCGGCAATGGGATTGAGTATAGCTCACCGTCGGCCGTTCCGCAAGCCGCCGGATAAGGGTCCCGGCGATCACCGGCCCCCCGGCGCGGGTCCGAACAGGGCGGCCGCCGGATCGGCAACCGCCGGATCATCGTAGTCGAGAAACCGGCCGCTCCAGTCGGCCGGGGCCTTGAGGGCAAGCCAGGCGATGGCCCGGCCCGGGACGGCCGGCGGCTCCAGCTCGCCGTCGGCCTCCAGCCGCCGGAAGCCGGCGACCGCTTCGGCGGTCATGCCGCCATCCCCCCGTTCCCGGATCTCGGTCTGCATCCGGGTGTCCACCACTCCGGGCCGGATCGCGACGGCGGTGATCTCCGGATGCTCGGCCGCCAAAACCCGAGTCAAATGGGTCAGCCCCGCCTTGGCGGCGCAGTAGGCGCTCCAGCCGGAAACCGCTCCCTCGGCCGCCCCGGAGCTCACGTTGACGGCCCGCCCGCCCGATCGGGTCAAAAACGGCAGAGCGGCCCGGATCAGGTAAACGGGGCCCAGGAGATTGACCTCGATGTTCCGTCGCCACTGAGCCGGGTCGGCATCGGCCAGCCGGGCGATGGGATCCAAAATTCCGGCGTTGTTGATCACCGCGTCGATCCGCCCGAACCGATCGATGGTCTCCCGGACCACCTGCTCGGCGGCCTCGGGATCAGCCGCGTCCGCGGCAACGGGAAGGGCCTGGCCGCCCAGTTGGGCCACCGCCGCGGCGGTCTCAGCCAGCGAGTCAGTGCTTCGGGCGGTCAGGGTCAGGGCCGCTCCGACGCGAGCCAGCCAGTCGGCAACGGCCGCGCCCAAACCCCGGGAGGCACCGGTGATGATAACGACGGGGGGTTGACTCATGGAATCGCTCCGCTCTTATGATTTTAGATTTATGATTTGTGATTTTAGATTTTTACTCATCACATTACCATCCCCTACAACCTATCACCCATAACCTATCACTTACAACCCATAACCTATGACCTTATGTGAGCGT